>CAYFQZ010000422.1:0-15989 GCA_964345305.1 uncultured Ignavibacteria bacterium
CATGTTCGAGATCATAGGGAAGATACAGTAAAGAGGATTTGGGCGACCGGCTTGGAAGCATAGATTCTTGTTTTCACCTTACACCACTGCGGTTTCATGCAGTGGTGTAAGTTTATGCGGCAAGATCACGCCCGGAGAACTCCGTGCAGCGAAGTTGGCATGCATCCATTCGGACGCGCGCGGTCGCTCAAAGCAATGTAAGCCATACCGCGCAGCGAGCCTTCAGGTTCGACGGTCTGTGCAGGAGAAACCGGGACCGACCGGCAGGCAAGGCTCGCAGGTCAATTCGGGAGTCGCAGATGATTTCGCGGTTGAAGCAAAAACTCAAACACGGTCTGGCGGAAATAGATTTAAACAAGACGGACTCAACTTACTCCAGAATACCCTGGCTTCTTGTTTCCCGGCTCTCCATATTCGTTCTCCTGCTTATCATCGTGGTCCTCTTCTTCGGGGTGCCGGAGGTTGTGGTGGTGCCCTTTCTGGCTTATTCCTGTGCCACCCTGGCTCTTCTTCTGCTCATCGCATTTGACGTCAGACGGACACATCAACTGCTGTTCAGCGCCTGTGTCGTGCTGCAGCTTGTTCTGGAGGTTGCGGTCGAGACCGGCTTGATCCAGCACACCGGAGGGATGAACAGCCCCTTTGCCATACTTTTCATCCTGACCATCCTTTCGGCCAGCCTGATCTACCGCCTGGTCGGGGGAGCCGCGACCGCAGGCCTGTCCAGCGCGGCCTACATCTCGGTACTCTGGTTCGAGGAGGGTCTCGAGCTTTCACTTAAGAGTCTCCTTTTGATCAGCGACGCCTCCTTCTATAGGGCTTTTCTTCACATCTGCAGCTTCTTCCTGGCAGCGTTTATCAGCGGCTACCTGGCTCAGAAGCTCAAGGTCAAAGGAGAGGAGGCCTGGAGTGCCTCGTTGGAGCTGAACAAGGTCAGAGCGGATACTGATGAGATATTGACGCATCTGAAAAGCGGAGTGGTGACCATCAACACTTGGGGCAGGATTGTATACTTCAACCGGGCGGCGGAGGAGATTCTAGGCTATTCCGAGGCAGAGGTCAAGGGAAAGGATTGTCGTGAGGCCTTCAGACGCCGAATGCCCCAACTGGCAGAGAAGCTGATTCAGGCGATAAGATACGGTCAGGGAGGCTCCAGGGGGCTTCTCTACGTCGAAGACCAAGGCAAAAAGAAAACTCCGGTGGGAATAAGTACCTCCATCCTTGGAGACGGCGAGACCGGAGTCAGGGGGGTCATCGCCATATTCCAGGACATTAGTGAGGCGATGAAACTGGAAGAGAAGATGAGGGTGGCGGACAGACTGGCCGCCGTGGGAGAGCTTTCAGCGGGAATCGCGCACGAGATTCGAAACCCGCTGGCATCCATCTCCGGGTCGGTGGAGCTGTTGAAGGAAGAGCTTGTCGTGACCGAACAGAATGCCAAGCTTCTGGAACTCATCGTCAGGGAAACAGCCCGATTGAACCAGATCCTCACGGATTTTCTAAACTACGCCAGGATCGGCCCGTCCCTTCTAAGCAAGGTGGAGCTGGTGCGGCTTCTGGATGAGGTTATAGAGATAGCCAAGAAACACTACGCTTTTACCGAGACAATCAGCATGAGGAAGGCTTTTTCTTCACGGACTCTATACGTCCTGGGAGAGGAAAACCAAATAAAGCAGATATTCTTGAATCTCCTGGTAAATGCGCTGGAGTCTATGGAGAACCGGTGGGGAGAGATAGTGGTGACGAACAGGGCATTGGATCAACTGGACAAACTACACGTGATAGATGAGGAACGGCATGAATCAGAGTGGATTCCTATCGCAATCGTGGATCAAGGAAAAGGAATGAAGGAGGATCAAAAGCAGAAGATATTCTCTCCCTTCTATTCCACAAAGAAGAGCGGCACGGGCCTAGGTTTGCCCATAGTCCAGAGGCTGGTGACCAACCTGGGTGGAAGAATTGAGTTTCGCAGCCAGAAGGGCAAAGGGTCCGCGTTTGTGGTCTACCTTCAGAAATACGTCAAGAAGAAGGCGAAACTGCCCGAGACCGCTCCCGCTGTAGACCTCTCCAACCTGGATGCCTGCTCCCCGGAAGTCCACAAAGCATAACCTCTTGCCCAGGATGGCCCATCGGAGGATTAGGTCTTGGTGGCTTGATTCCCGGACGGCAGCGTCTGCTCGTCAAGCTGACAAGCGCGCCCAATCCTTCGACTTTGCCCAGGACAGTGAGCCTGTCGAACTGTGAATTGGGCAACTACAACGGCCTTTTCCTTCTGAGGCCGAAGGGATTTCATCCAGGCGCGTCCATGGCGATTCGAATCTCGAACCTCTTCATATGACACCGTTGTTGGATCTCTGCTACCGACCCCTCTGGTGATTGGACTGAGGTGAGGGGATCATCAACACAACTAAATTGGTGCGGCTGCCCCAGCATCCGATACATATGTTTATTCAGATAAAGAAGAAGCGCGAAGCTGAAGCTTCGCCCCTACGTAGTCTCAGAGTTGTTACTTTCGACATCTACTCGCTGGCGTCCATCCTGTACACTTGACACAAGCGACATCTGTTCTTTGCCCGGGCCCACGCAGCCATGGCGCGCCTAACGTCGACTGCCGGGTCTCTGGATCGCAGCCTTCGCTTGGCTCGCTCCAGAGCCCTTCTGGCTCTATCGTGGTCGATATCAGCTAAAGACTCGATTGAATGGGCTAGTATTGTGACCTGATTCTTGAAAACTTCCATGAATCCGCCTCCCACGGCGTAGATCAGTTCTTTGCCTGCCTGATCCTTCACCGTCACTTTCCCCGGCACCAGAGCAGTGATAAGGGGGGCATGATCGGTCAACACTCCCAGATATCCTTCGGATCCGGGCGCGATCAACGAAGCAACTTCCTGCTCGAAGAACACTTCTTCCGGTGTCACTATGATAAGTTGGTACATGCCGTAATTCAGTTAGTTTTTTCGGAACGGGACGAATTCCCGTCCCAGTGACGCTTGGTAACCAAAGCGCATCGGCCAAGACTTTCACCTCCGGGCGAGTATCTCCAGACGTTGAGAGTCCCTCTATGAAACTCCGCCCCTCTTCTTCATCTCCTCTGCCTTCTCGTAAACCTCCTCAATTCCGCCCAGCATGTAGAAGGCTTGCTCCGGGATATGGTCCATCTCACCGCGAAGGATCTTCTGGAAGCCCTTGATGGTATCTTCCAGCTTCACGTAACGGCCGTGAGTGCCGGTGAAGGCCTCTGCCACGAACATGGGTTGCGACAAGAACTTCTGTATCCGGCGCGCCCTGCCCACCAGTACCTTGTCCTCTTCGGAAAGCTCATCCATTCCCAGGATGGCGATAATATCCTGAAGGTCCTTATACCTCTGCAATATCCTCTGAACCTCTCTGGCAGTCTGATAATGTTCCTCACCGATCACGCGTGGATCCAAGACTCTGGAGGTTGAGGCCAGGGGATCGACAGCTGGATAGATACCCAGCTCCACGATCTGACGGGACAGAACCGTGGTGGCATCCAGGTGAGAGAATGTCGTCGCCGGGGCCGGGTCGGTCAAATCGTCCGCCGGAACGAAGATGGCCTGCACGGACGTGATGGAGCCGCCTTTCGTGGATGTTATTCTCTCCTCCAGCTCGCCCAACTCAGTGCCTAAAGTCGGCTGATACCCCACGGCAGAGGGCATCCTTCCCAAAAGCGCTGAGACCTCCGATCCCGCCTGCACGAATCTGAAGATGTTGTCGATAAACAGCAAAACGTCCTGATGCTCTTCGTCCCTGAAGTACTCCGCCATGGAAAGACCGGCAAGCCCCACTCTGAGTCTGGCTCCTGGCGGCTCGTTCATCTGGCCGAAGACCATGACCGTTTTGGAGATGACCCCGGATTCCTTCATCTCCAGCCAGAGGTCATTGCCCTCTCTGGTTCTCTCTCCCACCCCGCAGAAAAGGGAATAACCTCCGTGCTCGGTGGCGATGCTCCTGATAAGCTCCATCACTATGACCGTTTTGCCCACGCCGGCTCCGCCGAACAGACCCACCTTTCCCCCTTTGGGATAGGGCTCAAGCAGGTCCACCACCTTGATCCCGGTCTCAAGTATGGAGGTTCTGGTGTCTTGATCCCTGAGGCTGGGAGCCGGCCTATGGATGGGATAAGTCTTTTCTACCTTCTTCACCGGGCCTAACTCATCAATGGGTTGCCCCAGCAGGTTGAAGATCCTTCCCAGGGTTCCCTCACCCACCGGAACTCTTATGGGAGCACCGGTGTCCAGCGCGGGCATACCCCGTACCAGGCCATCGGTGGAGGCCAGCGACACGCACCTTACCAGATTGTCCCCAAGATGCAAGGCCGCCTCCACGGTGAGATCGATCCCCTTGTCTTTGTCCTCGATTTTAATGGCGTTGAAGATGCTGGGCAGTTTATCAGCGTCGAACTCGCAGTCTACTGTTGCCCCAATCACCTGCTTTACCTTTCCGTAGTTCGGACTGGCCACTTTCGCTCCTTTTCAGATCGAATCATCATCCGTCGAGTTCATATCTCGTCCTTGCTTTTTTCGTCTAACCTTTTAAAGCTTCCGCTCCCGTGGTTATCTCCAGCATCTCCTTGGTAATGCTGGCCTGCCGGAGTTTGTTCATCACCAGTGTAAGGTCGTCGATCATCTCCTCCGCATTCTTGGTGGCTGCGCTCATGGAGATCATACGAGCAGCGTGTTCTGATGCGAAGGACTCCGCCAGAGCCATCAGTACGCGAGTCATGCAGTAACTGGGGAGCAGGCTGGAGAAAATCCTCTCCGGGTCCGGCTCGAAGATGTAATCCACCTGGCCCTTCCGGTCTTCGGCTCTAACCTGACTTTCTATGTTGAGGAACTTCTCGGTGACGACCTTATGACTCACGGCGGAGATAAACCTGGTGTAAACGAAGTATATCTCGTCCACCTCACCGGAAAGAAAGAGACTCACCAGATCGTCGGTTATTCTTCGCACCTGCGTCAGGTCGAGCACGGCTCCCATATCCAAGTACCTCAGCACAATCTCGCACACCCTCTTTGAATAGTAGGTGTGACCTTTTTTCCCTACCAGTATCAGGGAGACCTGATCTGGCTCATAGCATTTCCTGAGCCTCTCCGCCTCGCTGATGACGTTGTTGTTGTACGATCCGCACAGCCCGCGATCAGATGTCACCACCACGATTCCGACCTTCTTCACCTCCCTCTTTTCAAACAGGGGGTGATCCAGCGAGGCGCTGGCCCGGGTGACATTATCCAGCATGGCCTGCATCTTGTAAGCATAGGGCCGTGAAGACTCCACCTTAGCCTGGGCCCTTCTCAGCCTGGCAGCGGCCACCATCTCCATAGCCTTGGTGATCTGCTGGGTGCCCTGAACGGATCTTATTCGTCTTCTTAGATCGCGAAGCGTTGCCATATTTGATCACTACACCTGAGAATGGAGAACTTCCTTGTCCAAGCGAACGCCCATGGTCAAACAGAGCCGCCCTTCTCTTGCTCTGGCGGCGACGCTGTTGGCGGACATACCAGCTCCTCTTCTATTTCCGGCAGCTTGGCCTTGAACTGCTCCTTGAACTTGGCCACGGCTTCGTTTAGCTTCTTCTCGGTTTTCTCGTTCAAGTCTTTGGTGGCTGCAATGCTGTGACCCACGTCAGGATACTCTTTTTCCATATAAGGATAAAACTCCTCCTCGAATTTCCTGACCGTCTCCAGCGGCAGGTCGTCCAGGTACCCGTGGGTGGCCACATAGATAATCATCACCTGTTTTTCCACCGGCATGGGAACGTACTGCTGCTGCTTGAGTATCTCGACGGTTCTTTCACCTCGGGTGAGATATGCTTTGGTGGCCTCGTCCAGTTCGGTGCCGAACTGGGTGAAGGCGGCCAGCTCCCGGTATTGTGCCAGATCCAGTCGGAGCCTTCCCGCCACCTTCCTCATGGCCTTCACCTGCGCTCTCCCGCCCACTCGCGAAACTGAGATCCCCACGTTGATGGCGGGCCTCACTCCGGCGTAGAACAGGTCGGTCTCCAGGTAGATCTGCCCGTCGGTTATGGAGATGACGTTGGTGGGGATGTAGGCGGTCACGTCCCCGGCCTGAATCTCCACTATGGGTATGGCGGTAAGCGAACCACCGCCCAATTGGTCATTCAATTTTGCCGCCCTCTCCAGGAGTCGAGAGTGAAGGTAGAATATGTCGCCAGGAACAGCTTCCCTTCCCGGCGGACGTCGCAACAGCAGCGACATCTGTCTGTAGGCCTGAGCATGTTTGGTCAGATCGTCGTAGAAGACCACCACGTGTCTTCCAGTGTACAAGAACTCCTCTCCCATGGCGCAGCCGGCGTAGGGGGCTATGTATTGAAGAGGCGCAGGCTCGGTGGCCGTGGCCACCACCACCGTGGTATACTCCATGGCTCCGCCGTCTTCCAGCGTCTTCACCAACTGGGCCACGGTGGAGGCCTTCTGCCCAATGGCCACATATATGCAATAAAGATCTGTGTCTTTCTGGTTCAAAATGGTGTCTATCATCAAGGCGGTCTTTCCGGTCTGCCGATCCCCGATGATGAGCTCTCTTTGTCCCCGGCCTATGGGAATCATAGAATCAACGGCCTTGAGCCCGGTTTGAACCGGTTCGCTTACCGGTCTCCGTTGAACCACATTGGGTGCCCTTCCCTCGATGGGGCGGTGGCTCTTGGCCACGATAGGACCTTTTCCGTCCAGGGGCTGTCCCAGAGCGTTAACTACCCTGCCCACGATAGCGTCTCCAACCGGTACCGAGGCAATCCTCCCGGTGAGTGTAACCCGATCTCCTTCCTTGATCTCGTCGTAGGGACCTAGAACGGCCACTCCCACGTTGTCCTCTTCCAGATTGAGTATCATTCCGGTCACGTCGTTGGGGAACTTGACCAGCTCGCTCATCATGGCGTCTTCTAAGCCCCACACGCGGGCGATACCGTCTCCCACCTGCAACACAGTCCCCACGCTTTCCATCTTCAGCTTGGTCTCGTATTTTTCGATCTCCTTCTGTATGATGGAGCTAACTTCTTCGGGATTGAGTGGCATGGGAAAGCTTCCTCCGTCAATTGACGTTTCTGCAGAACATCTCCTGTAACCTTCTCAGTGCTCAAGAAATCTCATGCACTTTGAGTGCAGACATCTGTTCCCTGAGCTGATTGAGCTGAAACCTGATGCTTCTATCTATTATCTTGTCGCCCAGGATGACCACGATTCCGCCGATTAGGTGACGGTCTAACTCGTGCCTCACCTCCACCTTCTTGCCGGTATTTGCTTCCAGTTCTCGCTTTATTTGATCCAGCAGTGCCTGGTCGGCATCACGAGCAGTGATCAGGCAAGCTTCAAGGATGCCCTGATCTTCCCTGACCAGTCGCTGGAACTGTTCACAGATAGGCAACAGATACTGAATCC
Organism: uncultured Ignavibacteria bacterium; assembly: GCA_964345305.1. Lineage (GTDB taxonomy): Bacteria > Zixibacteria > MSB-5A5 > MSB-5A5 > SM1-73 > SM23-73-3. The sequence continues at coordinate 7,419 of CAYFQZ010000422.1, forward strand.
TGTGCTTGCTCAGCACCAACATGAGAAAAGAGAGCAGGGCATCGGAGATGAAAGTTTTGAGTGCGGAGTTGAGAAGCTGTTCTTTCTGTTTCTCCAGCACCTGCGGAGACTCCAGCAGGCTTCTCAACTCGGGGTTTCTCCTGAACAGATCGGAGAGAGCATCCAACTCGTCCGCGATCGTTTGCACTTGGCCCGCGCGTTTGGCCGTGCGAAAAAGCGCGGTGGCATACTTTGCGGATACTCGCGACTCGATCATCTCAAGCCCTCGACCTCTCCTCGCTTCATGTCATTGACCAGCTGGGCGATCAACTCGCCATCCTTTTTTCGGTCCAGTTTCTCCTGAATTATCTTCTCGGCCAGCTGCAGGGTCATGCTGACCACATCATCTCGCAACTGAACCTTGGCCTTTTCCAGGTCTCTCTGAATCTCCTCCCTGGTTCTGGCCACGATCTGCTTGGCTTCGCTTCTAGCGTTTTCCTTTATCTCGTTGGCCATTCCCTGTCCTTCCCTGCAGGCTTCCTGGATCTTCGTTCGGGCAAGAGAGTCGATCTCCTTAAGTTTGGTTTGATATTCGGAATACAGCTCTTCCGTCTTCCTTCTCTCCCTTTCAACGCTGTCGAATTCGGACTTTATCTTGCTTCTCCTCTCCTCCAGCATAGAGAGAAGTGGCTTCCAGGCGAACTTCTTCAGTATGAGCACGGCGATGACAAAGCCGATTATGTGTGTCACAATCTGGCCCAGTTCAAGGCCCATAAGCAGGCTCCTTGTGGGCAATCGGCGTGGGTCAGACCGATTGACCATGAGTGATCTACGGTCCGCTGTGCGCCGACCGACCTTGATTAGAGACAGCTACCGTTTTTGTTGTCGCGCCGGTTACGAGATTTTACCCTGTAACACAAACACAGTGACCAGAGCGTAGATGGTGAGCGCTTCGATCAACGCGCACCCGATGATCATTCCCAACTGGATCTTCGCCGCAGCCTCCGGCTGTCGTCCCATGGCCTCCATGGCTGCAGACACCGCCCGTCCCAACCCGAAGGCAGAGCCCATGGCCGCAATGGCCAAGCCCAGGGGAAGAAATATGGCTAGAGCAGTCTGATAAGACATCCGAACTCCTCCCTTTGGTTAAGTATTAGTTGCATTTTTAATGTTCCTCATGCGGCAACATCAAAGAGAAATATATGGTCGATAACAATGTGAAGACCAAAGCCTGAATGGTTCCGGTCAACAGCGCCAAAAAGATGAAAGGTATCTCAAAGGGAATCCCCACCGGCAGGTTCAGGAAGCTCAAAGCGCTGACTCCCAATCCGACGAACACGGTGATCAGCACGTCCTCACCGGTGATGTTCCCGAAGAGTCGAAGCGACAGGCTCATGGGCTTGGCCAGTTCCTCTATTATGTGAATGGGTATGTTGATGGGAACCAGAAGCCAGGTGACCACATCCCTGGGGTCGCCCGCCATATGCTTAAGATAGCCAGAAATACCCAGGTTTCTTATTCCGGTGTACTGGACGTAGAAAAACACGCATATGGCCAGCGCCAGGGTGGTGTTCAGGTTGGCCGTTGGTGATTTCATTCCCGGAACCAGACCGAAGAAGTTCATACACAGAATGTAAATGAAAAGCGTTCCCAGAAATGGCGTAAACTTTCTGCCGCGCGGCCCCAGAATCCCGCACACGAAGTTGTCCAGTCCCTCGACGACCATCTCCACCGCGTTCTGCAGTCTTCCCGGAAGCATAGACCTCTTTCTGTAAACCAGAAAGGCCAGAACGCACAGCAGGATGACCGCCAGCCAGGAGAAGACAACGTTCTCCCAGTGATGCAAGAATCCTACGAAAGCGGCCTCTCCGAACTTGTGGTAGAGAAAGGTGATGAAATTCGGAAGCTCAGGGGCACCCTCTTGTGCCTTCTCAGCTGCGTGCCTTGCGATCTCTTCGGTCAGCATTGGATTGGATGGCCACCATTCCTCTGGCGGCGTGCGGAACTTCCATCACTCCGGATAAATCGGTGAAAGCTGTTTTATTACCCTAATCTCCCTCAAACCGGTCCGCTCCTTCCCGCATCGGGTCCGCCGGGTCTGTCTGCCGAGTCTGCCTTGGCCTTCTTATTGGCATCCAACGAAAGTACCCACCTTCCCATGGCCTTCAGGAACATCACCACGAAAAGGAGAGTGAACCCGGCCACCAAGCTCTCCGCAGGCAAGTACCGGATTCTCAGCAAAAGGTAGCCTGCCGCATACAGCAGCGGGAACTTGACCACGGCGATGAGAATCACTCTGCCTTTCCTTACTTCCCTCCCCGGGGAGAAGACCTCAGTGATCAGATTGGCGAGGAATAGAAGGTTCAAACAGCCCCAGACGGCCCCTGCGAGTATGCCGGACCCGAACCTGAAGTCGTAATAAACGGTGACAAAGAGAAAACCCAGGACCGCCAACACCAATGAGGTTTTGATGACTCTGTGAATGAACTCCAGGCCCATCTCGGGAACACCGTTTGCTCGTTCTACTTGCTCGCCTTCTTGATCAGGTCATAGACGCCTTTCCCTGCGGCAGCGAATCCAAGGAATATGAAGACCACCATCAGATAAGGGGAAGTCCCCAGCTTTCGATCAAGAAAATCTCCGATGTAGTATCCCAGAATCGGCCCCACCGCCATCAGCATGGGGATGGTGGTCAAAATCCCGATCTGACGGTAAGTAGAGTACTTGTCATCCTGCTTTTTATTCACACGCGCCAACTACGCTCTTTTTCGCCAGCCGCCTGGTTTCCGACCAGTTTGGCTCCCTTCAAAAGTTTCTTATTATAATACTTGATCCAGACCACGTCAAGTATTTTCCAAGCGCTTTTTCAAGCTTGGTGACGACCCCAGAGGCTCAAGTTCGCGATCTTGGAACGCCAATTTGAATCGAAAAGACGGGACATAAGATGCATGCCTGTATTGACCGACTGTTATGGATCCGTGTCGTTCGTCGCAGCTTTTGCCATTCTGGCAAGGTGTGAAAGGGGAGAGGTGAACCCGCGGGCACGTTGAATTGGCCGAGGAAGTCGTCCCGGACAGTCTGGGGTTTGTCAGTCGACGACACACAGGTGAGCGGTACGGCCCGCGCGTTCACGCGAGTGACAAGCTGATCGGACTCGACAGTATGCGCCCGGTTCTCAGCTTTTCCGCGTAACCTCCGGTTCGACTCTTGAGGAACAGGCGGATGCCGGACCAGGAAAAGGACAGAATAGCGGACACGAAAGGAAGAGATCACCACGATCGATTTCGAACTGGTCTCGCAGGTAGAGCGACGGTCCAAGCTTCAACAGCAGAATTCAGGCATTCTCTGCTTAGCCTATTCCACAGCCACAAATGTTTGAGCAGGGGCTCAAGTGCTTCCCGACGAAGATCCCCTGCGCTTGAATCCTTCGCGATCAAAGCGTTCCATTATGGCTCTTACCAATATGGGCCAAGCTATGGTGGCATCGCACAGCACCTCCGCCCATTGCCCCCCATCTTTTCTGGAAATGAATTTGCCCCAGGAAACGCCCTCGCTGTAGGTACATCCTGAAAGCCCGCCCCAGTGCACCGGCTCCGGACAGATCCTGACTCCGTACCTGAAGCGATTCAGCTCCTTTCCCTCTCCGAACCTCCGAAAGATGGCCTCTACATATGGCCCCACCTGTTGGCTCCAGTTTCTCGGTACGCCGCCTCCCACGGTGAAGATGCCGGTGCGCTTTGCCTTCTGGATTCTTCGGGTGTAATCAGCCAGGTCGATGAAAGGATCGAAGCGGAGGGGAGGCTTGCCCTGCTGCTGCCTTATGCGGTTATAGATGGCAAAATCCAAACCCAGCTCGGAATCGGTGAAAGCAGGTACGTAGACCGGCACCTTTTTCTCCCAGGCGCTCTTCAGAATCCCGCGTCCCTGGTCGTTCTGAGAAAGATGCTGGCCCACCTTTTTCAGAAGCTGAAAGCTCGAAAATGGAACCTCGTAATCCATCTGCCCCCAGATCTTGTCCAGAACCAGCCCAGTGGCGTGCAGGTTCTTCTCCGCCTCGATGGTGTCGTAGACCCTGTTGTATCCGTGCCGGTAGAGCTCGTCGTCCGTCCAGCTCGCCTCATGTTTGAAGTGAGGGGCACCCACGTTCTCAACCAGCCCGTGCATGACCAGCGCTCCGGTGGAGACCACTGCGTCCAGAAAGCCCCGATCGATCATCTCACACAGCACCAATCCCATCTTGGCCATGGTCATGGCTCCGGAGAAGGTCCCTACGATGAAACAATCGGGATCTTTCAACATGGAAGTGAAAACCCGGAAGGCCTCACCTAACCCTCTGGCTCCGAAGGCAGTATCAGTCATCTGTTCAAGCAGCGATTCAAAGCCCTTGACTCTGGATAAATCCAGTGCACGCAGGGGCTCTAAACCGTCGGAGAAGCCGTCCCCCAACGCATCCAGTCGTCTTATTTCGTCCTTATCAGCCATCGGTCAACATATGGTTAACGGATCCTTAGCTCTTGGAATTTATTCTATTATACCGGAATACAGAGCTCGAGTCAAGAGCTTTCGGGGAATTTCTGGGGCACACAGATCAAAACTCCGCTGCCTGAATCGGCGTCCAACCCGCAAACGGTTGGACTAGAGTAACATAGGGTAAAGGCACGGGAGAATTCCAGCCCGAGGTAGCGGCTAAGGGCTGGCTAACGACGAAAAAAGGAGGATAGCCGGTCGGGCAGAAGAGCGAAGCGGCTGATCTTGCCCGGACCGCTATCCTCAGAAGCGTGGTTGAAAGCTTCCTGCCCCGACTTTCTTATCGGCACAATGTTCAATTTCTTAACAGCGGTGATCAGTGCGCCGCAGTGCGGGACGGGCCAGGAGGGCGGCTATCCCTCGGTCGTCTTCACGATGACCTTTCTGCTGCGTGGTCCGTCGAACTCGCAGAAACAGATTCCCTGCCACGTGCCAAGCAGGAGACTCCCTCCATCGATCAGTATGGTCTCTGAGGCGCCCACCATGCTGGATTTTATGTGGGCGGCCGCGTTGCCCTCAAGATGGGAGTAGTTATCGTCAAACGGTATGACCTTGTTCAGCTCGTTGACGATGTCGCTCTTGACGGAAGGATCGGCGTTCTCGTTGATGGTTACACCTGCGGTGGTGTGGGGTACGTATACGGTGCACAATCCCGATTTGATTTTGCTTTCCGCCACCACCTTTTCGACCAGGTGGGTGATGTCGATCAACTCCACCCGGCTCGACGTTTTTACCGACAGAGTTTTTATCATACGCTCACCCCAATCATAGAAGGACGGGTTGGCAATTCCCTATGAGTCAACCCAGCGATTGTGGAGTCTAACCGAATAAGGCTTCGGTGAACCAGACCGGGTCGAACGTCTGGAAATCGTCCGGTTTCTCACCCAGTCCAATATACTTGACCGGGACGTTGAACTGGTCAGCTATGGCGATCATTATTCCGCCCTTGGCCGTTCCATCGAGTTTGGTCAGAAAGATTCCCGTCACGTCCACTGCATCCTTAAACATCCTCACCTGAGACAGCCCGTTTTGTCCGGTTGTGGCATCTATCACCAGCAGCACCTCGTGCGGGGCACCGGCACGAGCTTTGCCCATAACCCTTTTTATTTTTTTTAACTCGTCCATCAGATTGATCTTGGTGTGAAGCCTGCCTGCGGTATCCGCTATGACCACATCCACCCCTCTGGCGCAGGCGGAGGTGATGGCGTCGAACGCCACCGAGGCCGGATCCTGATTGGGCTGGCTTTTGACCATTTCTACGCCTACCCTCCCTGCCCAGATCGATAGTTGTTCCACTGCAGCCGCGCGGAAGGTGTCGCAAGCTGCCACCAGAACCTTTTTCCCCTGGTCGGTGAAGTCCTTGGCCAGCTTGGCTATGGAAGTGGTCTTTCCGGTGCCGTTGACGCCCACCACCATGATCACGTGCGGGGAGGAAAGATTGCCGGAGGCAAAACGAGCAGTGCCCAAGATGGACGCAACCTGATTCTTGAGAAGGCGGGTGACCTGACCTGAGTCCTCGACTTTATTGTCGGCAGCCTCCTGTTTCAGTCCCTGGATTATCTTAGCCGTAGTGGCCGGCCCCACGTCGGCCTTGATCAGAATCTCCTCCAGCTCGTCCAGCAGCTCCCGGTCAATCCTCTTGCGCAAGCCCACCGCCTGTGAGATTTTGCCGAACAGATCGCCTTTGGTTCTGGACAGACCGGACTTGAGTTTTTCCAACGAGAATTTCACGAACGCCTCGCTTTGGGCTTTTCTTAAGCCGGGCCAGCGGCTGAAGCTTATCCGGTCGCCACCTCGTACTTGTCGAACCGGACCGATACTATCTTTGACACTCCGGGCTGCTCCATGGTGACTCCGTACAGGATGTCCGCCGCCTCCATGGTGAGCTTATTATGGGTGATTATGATAAACTGGGTGCCGGAACTGAAATGCTTGATCAGCTTCAAGAATCTGGCGGTATTGGGGTCATCCAGAGGCGCGTCAACTTCGTCAAGTATACAGAAAGGGCTGGGCTTCACCAGGTAGATGGCGAAGAGCAAAGCGATGGCAGTCAGGGCCTTCTCTCCGCCGGAGAGCTGAGAGATGCTCAGAAGCCTCTTGCCGTAAGGGCGGGCGGATATCTGAATGGGAGACTCTAAAGGATCGCTTGATTGGATCAAGCTCAGCTCTGTTTCGCCCCCCTCGAACAGTTCTCCGAACACCTGCTGGAAGTTGAGTTTGATCTGCTCGAAGGTGTCGATGAACAGGGTTCGGGCGGTGTTGTTGATTTTGGCGATGGTGGAGGTCAAGGTCTCCTTGGCTTCCGTCAAATCCTTAACCTGATTCTGCAGGAAGTCCAGCCTCTGCTTGGTGGTCTCATACTCCTCCAAGGCCAGCAGGTTGACCACCCCGATCGATCTTAACTTCTCTTTCAGGGTCTGCAGTCTCTCCCGCCAGCTCTGGATCTGGTTAGCATCGACATCACCGGAGGCTTTCGTCTTGTCCAGATCGTGCTGATACTCTTCGAAAATTCTGTCTCTGATGCTTCTGGCCTGGGAGGAAACCTCCAACTGTTGCATCTTCAGCTGGTGCGACACATCCAGGCTTTTCTCCCGCGCTTCCCGCGATGTTTTCAGACCCCTCTCTTTCATGCTCAGTTCCTCCTGCCGGCGGACCTGCTCTTCGGTCTTTGAGTTCAGGCTCGATTTCTCTTGCTCGATCCTTTCAAAGACCTCTCTGAGTTCTTTTTCCCTCTCACCGGTGAGGTGGACGATGCTTTGGATCTCAGCCAGGGCGTTTTCAGACTCCTTCTGCCTTGCCTCTTGGGCGCCCCTTATCTCGTCGATTAGCTCCGAGAGCCTGCCCTGATCGCTTCTTATTTGCTCCTCTTTTCCCTGCAGTGAGACCAACTCGATCTTGAGTTGATTGGCCTTCCTGAAGGTCTCGGTGTGAGATGACTCCGCCCTTTCCAGGGCCAGCTTTTCCTCTTCTCTGGCCGAGGAGAGTTTCTGCTTTTGATTTTCAAGCTCCTTTATGCGCAAACCTTGCACCTCAGTCTGATGCTCAAGCTCCGATATCTTGGCTTGAATATTTCGCCTCAGTTCCTCCGATTCGTGCTTGCGCTCCGCCAAGCTCTTCTTCTCGAATTCAAGGGTCTTCAACTCGACCTCTGACTGCTGGATCTGGTCACTCATCTCCCGCATTTGGGCCGTGGTTTGGGAAACAGACTCACTGAGCTGTCGAGCTTGGCTCTCCTTTTCCCTTTTGTCCGATTCTATTCGCTCAAGACTCTGGCCCAACTCTGCTACTTTCTTCTCCAGTGTATTGATCTCAAGCTCTCTTCCCAGAAGAGTCACCTCCTTTGGTGAACCTCCGGACAGCGCCCCTTCCGAGGTGACCATCTCGCCCTCCAAGGTTACCAGATCGAGGCCCGGTGGCAGTTGCGTAGAAAGCCGCAGCGCGTCACTCAAAGTCTCCACCAGGATCAGGCTTCCAAGAAGGATTTCTGTGATACTCTCCAGTTCGGGGCTGCGGCTCACCAAACGCGAGGCCTTCCCGATAATACCTTTGTGACGGTGAAGATCGACCTCGGCCGAGTTGACGCGCACGTTCTTCATCTTGTCCAAGGGCAAGAAGGTGGCCCTCCCGGCCTTTTCCGCTTTCAACCGTTCCACCACGCTTTTGGCGCATTCTGTGTCCCTGCACACGATAAACTGCGCTGCTTCACCCAGCGCCGACTCTATTGCTGTCATGTACTGCACTTCTGCGGTCATCAGGTCTGCAACCGTGCCGATGATTCCGGGAAGTCTCTCATGGCCGGACATTACCCATTTTTCCCCTCTCCCGTACCCTTCATAGTGTTCCGATATCTGTTTCAGCATCTGCAGCCTGGCCTTCTCTCCCTCCAGAAGGGACCTGATTTTTCCCTCCTCGGACATAAGCTCCGCCAGATCAGATTGATTTTGCTCCGCCCTCTCCTTCAAAACTCGCGTCTGATCCCTTTTGACCTCCAACGACTTTCTTCTTTGTTGGTCCTGCGAGCCCAGCTCGGTCAGCCTCTGCGAGAGATCGTCGATCTTGTGCTCA
>CAYFQZ010000423.1:0-1706 GCA_964345305.1 uncultured Ignavibacteria bacterium
CCCAGGGTGGTGGCAAGAGAGAGGGCCACATTGGGATCCAGCAAGGGTGCTATGACCATGGCCCCTATGATGATGACCACATTGTCGCGCAGCAGGCCGATGGCCGCGACTACAGACGAAAGAAGGACCAAAACCGCAAAGACCCATGACAGCTTGGCACCTCCTTGAATGTCCGCATACAGTTCTTCCCGGCTTATTCTCGCTATCTTTCTCTCCGTCGTTTCCTCAGACTGCGGTTGCTTTTGCTGGGGAGGCACCTCCTCCGGTTGGGGTCGGGGTATGGAAGCTTCCACCGGAAGAAGCATTATCCTGAAGTCTTTTGTCCCCATCAATGAAAAATGCTTTTCCAGTAGGTCGAGAACCGCACCGGTCTCTTCGGTCTCCAAGAGGAATCTTGTGATTATCTTGTCCTCTGACAATTCCTGCTGCCAACTATCCAATATCCGGTGGTCTTTCAGAAGGTTCTGGAGCTGATCCTTCTGGTTGGAAGGAAAGAACACTTCTATGAGTCGCAGAGGCATTTTACTTGTACCCCAATATGAGTGTCGTCCGCCGCCCACATGCAGACCGGAGACGGAAAACAATAATACGTCAGAGCCAGGCCACACATCGAAAGCGGTAGCATTTTGATGCAGACGGAGACATTTTGGGTCATTGTTCCCCTGTTTTCTACTTTCTTTTCCTAGTGCTGCGCGCTATGCCAGTCAGCGGTTGAAATTAGCGTATTCTCAACGTTTTTCTTCAGAAACAACAATCCTTAGGTCAAAACAGGTCCCCTTTGATGTCTTCTTAAGGAATGTGCGCATCATAATCCGCACCCGCCAAAAAAGTCTTGACAAGGTTCGTCTGATCAGGTATATAAGTAATCGAAACATCTCAAAATGTCAAGCTAAAGACGTGGGCTACGTCTTGGTCAGGTGGGGCAGCAATTGCCGATTTTGAGGGAAGGAGGTGAGAAATATGCCAAAGGTGAAGAAACGCTCGGGCAAGGAAGAGGAGTTTGACAGGAAGAAGATAGAGCGATCGATGAAGGCAGCTGGGGCTAACGAGAATACCGCTCGAAAGGTAGCGGAGGGGATCAAGCACCGTGAGGGCATGCCTACTTCAGAGGTGCGCAGTCACGTCATCGCTGAGCTCAAACGCCACGAGCCGGAGGCAGCCAGGCGTTACGAGACACACCGGAAATGAGCTGCTTGAAGGTCTTAGGCGATCCCCAAACGGGTGGATTCCTGCCAGACGACTTCTCCTGAAAACATCTGCAGGCTCCGGCGGTGCACCGGCTGGAGCCTGCAAGCCAATTGTTGGGAAATTCCGCTACAAAATCCTCAGTCTCCCATATCGTCATACCGCCTTTCGGGCTCCCGTGGCGTCAATCGGGTTCCTGCGCTTCTCGTCGTCGTAAGACCAACTCCGACCAGTGGACGCCGTGCTTTTGTCGCGGCGGGTGCGATCTCGATCAACCAGGGAGTTTTGTCAATACCATCAGGAATTTCTTGATGGTCGCCTGTACAATCTTTCCGGCTATCCCCGCAATAGACCTTAGCCGTCAAGGCAATGCCTTGCCCGTCTTGCACCCGGGAGTTGAACCCTTCTGGGAGGTCGGGGTTTTCGGAAGATAAATTGTTGCTGGGACCGACCCGATGGCGGGACGGCTATCCCTAAGGCGAGAATATTGCTGCTTTGCCTCCTTTGGTTTGTTGTCCGAT
>CAYFQZ010000424.1:0-1981 GCA_964345305.1 uncultured Ignavibacteria bacterium
CCTTGAACAGGTAGTTCAACAGATAAACCACATCCGCTAGGTCTATGATACCGTCTCCGTTGGCATCGCCGTACCGTACCTTGACCTGGCCAAACGAGTGAGGCCCGACAAAGTCACTCAGCTCAGCCGTAAACGATTGTGAAGAACGGGTCTTAAAGAGAATATGCCGGGATAGATCCGCAGAAGGATCGCCAGTTGCACTCGGATCCAGACCCAATGCGGTAAGATTAATCCCGGATTCGGCAAGCTGCAACGCCAATGCGTAATCGTGAAAGGTTGCCTCCGGCCCCTCCAAACTTCCCCATGGAGCTGCGAGAGTCGAATCCACAGGGTCCATGGCTAAACCATTGGCCCTGGCAAATGCTGCGCCAGCTGGAACCACGAGGTCAGCGTACCCAAAGTCCCCACCATCCTCTCCGCCGCCGTAGAAGATACCGGAGAAGACGATGTCAGAAGCTGCCTCAATAGCTGCCTGATCGCCATCTCTGATCCAGATACGGATGCCTACTATCGGATTGCCCCCCCTGTTTGGAAGTCAACACTGAAGATTAGATCACCTGCCAAAAGATCGCCCGTGCGAGCAACGCTCCACGCTGTGCGTCCGCTGTCCGGTCCGTCGAACATGTCAGATCCTGAGAGGAGCGTATCGACGCTCCGGAATAGTTCGAAATCGATATTTGCATCTCCGCTTGAGGCCATTGTGGACATCGCCGTGAGAAGCCAGAGGCTATCGGCAGGCTCGTCCCCGTCCCGGCGAATGTGGGCACAGGCATCAACGATATCCTTCTTAGGTGGGGTGCTCCCTTCAGTCATTAACCACGTCCGTGGATTATCGATGTTCTTCTCTCCTGTTACTGAGAACACTGTGCTATCCACCTCTACCCCTGCTGAGTGGTTATCCCTTGCGTAAACAGCGTCAAGGAAAAGACTACCGTTTACGATTTCGCCAAACGGGAAGGCCATATGTCGTACAAAGGTTCTGTTGGCAGCCGCACCACCAGGCAGTATCAAAGCACGGAACGCTCCGCCTCCGGTGGTATCTGTGACACCGATCCCCTCAAAACCTGCTCCCGGCTTCGGATCGAACCAGTCATCGGTTGTAAGACCGATCCCCAAGCCGCCGAATTGAGTTGTGTCCGCCTGCAAATCGCCGTCAACGCCGAAGTTGGCAGGGACTCCAGGTGATACTTGCCCAACCGCACTGTTCGTCAAGCCGACCGCAAAGACCAGTGCCGGCACGAATGCCAGCGTTATTAGCACGAAATGATTCTTACATCCTGACATTGGCCATTCCTCTCTGACTAGAAGTATGTAAAACCAAGACTATGCTAAGCCAACACATAGGACGTGCAGGATCTAGAGTCACATAAAACGATAGCGTCTCATCCTGGATAGCTTTCATTGGAAGCTAAGTCTATTGTAGTATAGGCCTTTTTCCTGCAAGAGCAAGGGGATTCTGCTTGGCTGAAGAGAAACCTCTTGAACGCTCAGACCAAAAAGCCCCCTGCGCCTTCAAGCAGACCGAGGCCTTCAGGTCGAAAACCCGACGTTCCGTCAGCCAAAAGCGTATCGGTTTGGCATCTGTTCTCCTTTCTTTGACTTACTCAATCGATTCGAACAAGGGGTCTGGGAGGTCGGTGGCTCTGACCAAGGCAGAGATTTCTCTCTGATATTCTGACTCGGATATTTTGATTCTCGAGATACGGGAGTAGGCGGTGGGCGTCCCCGGCTTCTTCACAGGCGCTGCCAGACACTCAGCCCTCAGACTGAGAGGAAGGCCGAACCTCTGGAGAGATTCGGCCAAATCATGTGCCGTGAGCGTTATACTCAGCAGGCTGGTGCAGGTCCTCCCTTGAAGAGGTAATTCAATATGTATATGGCGTCGCCCAGATCCACCAGCCCATCGCAAGTTGCGTCCCCTGCTTCCGTGGGGCAGGGGTCAGGGCCGCCCTTGAACAAGTAGTTCAACACATGGATTGCA
>CAYFQZ010000425.1:0-3291 GCA_964345305.1 uncultured Ignavibacteria bacterium
CATAATATGGAGAGGGGGAAGAAAAAGGGTGAGTTCACGACTGAACTTTCCGCTTGCCTGCCTATCTGGGTGACACTAAATTGCACAAGGGCGCGCGCAATCGATTGAACGGCGGCATCTGCGTGAGGGAGACACAATGCAAGCGATGATACTGAAAGAGCCGGATTCGATTGAGAACGACCCGCTTCAACTGGCCCAGATCGAGAAGCCGCAGATCAAGCTGGATGAGATTCTGGTCAAAGTCAGCGCGTGCGGAATTTGTCATACCGATCTGCATACGGTGGAAGGAGAGCTGGAGCTTCCCAGAAGGCCTTTAGTCCCGGGGCACCAGGTGGTCGGGGTGGTGGATGAATTGGGGGGAGGGGTCACACGTTTCAGCAAGGGCGATCGGGTGGGGATGGCCTGGTTGCACTCCACTTGCGGAAAGTGCAAGTACTGTCTGGCCCACAAGGACAATCTGTGTGAAAACGCACTGTTCACCGGCTATCACGTGGATGGAGGATATGCCCAGTACGCCGTGATCTCGCAGGATTTCGCCTACCGCATTCCGAAAGGATTTTCTGATGAACAAGCAGCCCCTCTGCTTTGCGGCGGTATCATTGGCTATCGGGCTTTGAGGTTGAGCGAGATCAAGCCTAAGGGCGTTCTGGGTTTGTATGGTTTCGGCAATTCTGCCCATGTGGCTATACAGGTTGCGATTCACCGGGGCTGTGAGATCTTCGTATTCACTCGCAGTAAGGAGCATCAAAAGCACGCACAAAGCCTGGGCGCGGCGTGGACAGGTACGTCTAAGGACAAGGCACCCAAGAAGCTGGATTCGGCCATAATCTTCGCGCCGGCAGGTGAGTTGGTACCCGATGCCCTGGAAGCTCTGGACAAGGGAGGCACTCTGGCTCTAGCCGGAATCTACATGACCCCGATACCGGAGATGGACTACGTGAAACACCTCTACCACGAGCGGACAGTTCGAAGCGTGGCCAATGCGACCAGACAGGATGGCGAGGAACTCCTGAAACTCGCTGCGGAGATTCCAGTCCGAACAACGACCACATCCTTCCCGCTGAAGGACGCGAACAAGGCTCTTCAATTGCTCAAACGGAGCAAGATAGATGGTGCCGGAGTTCTGGAGATTTCGGAGTGACACCTGCTTCTGACGTTAGGAACGTAGTTGCTCGATTCATCGAGCAAGAAGATGGTGTCTAAACAGGTCAATGCCCAATGAATTGGGCAACAACAAAAACTCTTGTCCCAGACGCTATGAGTCGGGAGGATGAGCATGCGCCACCCTAATCTGTTGAGAAAAGATGACACGCTTCTAGTGATCGTGGACATTCAAACCAAGCTGTTGAACGTGATGTTTGAAAAAGAGAGATTGGTCCCCAGTTGCAGGAAGCTGATTGAAGCTTGCAGGCTGCTGGAAGTGCCGATGGTGATAACCGAGCAGTATCCCAAGGGAATGGGTTCTACTGATCCGCAGATACTGGAGGTCCTGGGAGATGAAGGAGCCATAGAGAAATTGTCTTTCAGTTGCTGCGGGGTCAGTGATTTTAACCAGAAGATCACAGCTCTCGGGAAAAAACAGATAGTCGCTATTGGTATAGAGGCCCACGTGTGCGTTCTGCAGACCGTGCACGATTTGCTCCACAAAGGTTACTTTGTTTATGTCCCGTACGACGCCACGAGCTCAAGAAAAGAGACTGACTATAAGAATGCCCTGGACAGAATGGGGCATGTCGGCGCGGTAGTGGGTTCCGTGGAATCAGCCATATTTGAGCTTCTGGAGAAGGCTGGCACTCCGATCTTCAAGAAAGTCTCGAGATTAATAAAATAGCCGGATACGTTCCGCGGAGACATCGAATCGCCTGGGCGAGAGACGCTCTTGGGGGAAGGTTCGCCAGACGGAACCGCCGTCCGTATAGCTTCCAAAGCATCGCAAAGCCGGATTTCCTGTTTTTTCCTTTGCGATTGCGTCTCAGATCCTGGAGGCGTGGGCTATATGCTCAACTGCCCGGAAAGCTCAGGTCCTCTAACGGGATCTCCCGAGACCTGTGAACGCGGATACAAGGAGTGGTTTCCTGGTTATTAGGTTGACTAGGCGCAGGTCATACCTTGCGGCGCTGAAGAGCTAATCGAGCGGGGAAGATACGGAAGTCCCTCAGGCGCCTTTGTGGTACAAAGGGCTTCAGTGACGGTTTCCTGCTGCACGGCGGAGACTTTTTGACCTCGATTGACCGGGCGGACAATAAACCCTCTCCTCGAACCCCAGAGGAACCAAGGAATGATAGTGAGGCCGAATGGCGGTGTGGGAAAGGCGGTACTGTTGGTGGGTGTGTAGTGAGGAGAGGGGAGCGTTGTCTCGTTTTTTTTCTTGACATACTGAAGGAGAGGGGTTATTTTAGATAATGAGAAACTGGGTATGACAGCATCAAGAACAGCATCGCAGACGGGCTGATTCCGGCCGCCACAATGGTGGCGGAAAGTCCCACGGAGAATGCTAGCAGTAGCTGCTCAAGGCTGCTAATTTTCTTCTATTCTGGTATTGGCTGTTTCTGCCGCGGGGATTGACGATGCGGAAAGCGGGAGGGCATCCGCATTCCGGGCGAGGCAGGGCTCAATTACCGAATCCTAAGAGGGTCTGTTTTCTTTCGGAAAGGAGGTGAATTCCGAGCCTTTTACGCAGAGTCATTTCAGTTTTGCCTTTATGGCAAAAGGATTGAAACCCAGGCCCCAAGGGTCTTCAAATTCCTAACTGGCAGAAGGGAGGTGGATATCCTTAAAGACTAAATTGCAGAAAGCTAATCTTTTACAGGGGCTTGTAGATTCTTCTTCTCTTGTGTCGTGAGAAGCGACGCATATGGTGGAAAGGAGCGAGAAGTGATGAAAAGACTTACAGTGATCTTTGTTGTTTGCACGTTTATGATGTTCGTCTTTGCGGGGGGAGCACTGGCGGCTGCTAAGGCGGACAAGAAGTCGGATGCAGGCTGGAAGAGGAGCTTTGTGGACGAGGCCAGGGTGCTTGGCAACGAGGAGCCTGTGATGGTCAGCCCCCTGACCAAGTATCCGGTTTACGGCACCAAGGGTCCGGTGGTGGTGTGTGATGATGCCTATCCGGAGATGCCGGACGCCAACGTGATTCAGCACGATCAGATCGGGCATACCTGGTATGACTTAAAGAAGAACGGCTCCATGGGCCGGATGATTGCGGTGACCCCTGGCGGTTATCGTCATTTCTCCTGGATGTTCACGGATGGACCTTACGGAGCGCCGAACTATCGTTATGTGGATGCCAAC
>CAYFQZ010000426.1:0-4800 GCA_964345305.1 uncultured Ignavibacteria bacterium
GAAAAGGTTATTTGGAGTAGATTACGTATCAGCAATCAACGTGGAGGCGAAGAGTGGGGATGTTATGGATAGAGCATCAACTCAAATCACGTCTCTTCTCCGTGAAAGGCATAAGATTAGAGAGGGCGAGGAAGAGGACTTCAATATCAGGTCTCAGGCAGAAATCCTCTCAACCGTGCAGGAAACCAGCCAGACGTTCACCATGCTTCTGGCGGGGATTGCCGTGGTAAGCCTTATCGTTGGAGGGATCGGGATTATGAACATAATGTTTGTGTCCGTTACCGAGAGGACCAGGGAGATAGGTATCCGCAAGGCAATTGGCGCACAGCGCCGCGATATTCTCAGTCAGTTCCTTATCGAGGCGGTTATTGTATCGTTGAGTGGCGGCGCAATCGGCATTGCCTCGGGCATACTGATCAGCAGACTCATCAGCCGGTTTGCCGGCTGGCCAACGGTCATCACGCCTGATTCTGTGGCATTGGCTTTCACCTTTGCCTTTGCGGTAGGGCTTTTCTTTGGATTCTATCCAGCACGCAAAGGCGCCCTTTTGAACCCGATAGATGCGTTGAGATATGAATAGCAGAAATGCGGGAAAGAGCGCAGGTTTTTACCGGAATCCGTGTCATAAATAGTGAAGCGGAGGTCTGAGAACGATGAACTGCAAAGAGGTTAAAAGGAGCCTGGCACCTTTTCTAGATAGTGAGCTGCCGGAAGAGCGGCGGGCCGAGATGGAGAATCACCTCAAGATTTGTCCCGACTGCTCCCGTTTGCTGGAAGAGTTCTCCCTATTGTGGGAGGATGTAAAACAACGGGAGAAAGTCCAACCCTCTCCACACTTCTGGATCAGGCTGAAGCAGAGGGTCATGGATTTTGAGAAAGGAAGAAGGCCTGCTTGGGAATGGCTTGGCAGTCTGGTTGGTTGGGCTCGGCCAGCATTTGCGGTTGCTGCTCTGCTGATCTGCGTTTTCCTGGGTTATTCTCTGGGAAATTTCCCGCAGTCGGTCAACGGCCAAACGGCATATCAAGTTGACGAGCGGACCGTTGCTCTGGAACAGTTTTATGATTCCTACAACCTGGATTCCTCGATCGATTTGCCCGCAGGTTCCATCGAAGCCACCTACCTGGACATGATTTCGGGGGAATAGGAGGAAGTGATGAAAAAGAACTTGCTCATTTTATTCCTCATAGTCTTGACCGTTATCAATGTAACCGCACTGGTGACCATTGCATATCACCGCTTTCATTTCAAAAGAGATTTTCCCCTTATGGGCAGGTCCGATATCAGGCCTGAGAGGCATATGGATTTCATCAAAGATGAATTAGGTCTGAATGAAGAGCAAGTGAAAGAATTTGAATCTCGGAATAAAAGATTCAGGGAAGAAACAAAAGCAATTCATGATTCATTGAGAGCCAAAAGATGGGAATTGATGGATGAAATAGCCGCAGAGGAGCCGAGTGCAGAGAAACTCGACAGGCTAACTGAGGAAATCGGTACTTTGGAGATTGCGCTCAAAAAGAGGACGACCGCGCATTTGCTCGAGGGGAAAGCAATCTTAACTCCAGAACAGCAAAAGAAATTCTTCTCCCTCTTCAAGGAAAGACGAGACCGGGCAAGAGGGTTCAGAGACCGCGGAAGAAGAATGGGAAAAGAGCTGGGGCATCCTGACTTCGAGGAAGGGGAATAAACATGAAATCAAATGACATCAAAGTCAACCATATCAGCACAGATGACCTGGCATTTTCAGCCTATCTGAAAATGAAAGGCTGTCATCTCATCAAATCAGATCAAAAGAAATCAAAAAGCACCTTCATGTTTGACATCGGAACCGAAGATGCGAATTCGCTGAAGGTGGAATTCATCAACAGTGAGTTCTTGAGCTTCTACAATGAGCTCAGAAATTTGAAGAAGTTAATCGTGAACTGACTGGAGGTATCCAAAATGAAAAAGTCTTCGATCATAGCAGGTATCATTGTGCTGGTGGTTCTTGTTGGCGTTCTGACGGGCGCAAGCGACGTACTGTTGGCGGAGGGGCATAAAGGTGGCCATCACGGAAAGGGCTTCTGGGCAGATCTGACCGAAGAGCAGAGAGAGGCCGTTCGGGAGAAGAAAGAAGAGATGCGAAGCCAGGGGGCTACCCGTGAAGAGATTCGCGCTGCGGTAGCGGAGATGCTTAGAGCTTACGGAATTGAGGTGCCGGAGGATTGTCATGGACCTAGAGGTTTCGGTCACCCAAAGGCGGGCTTCAAGGCCAATCTGACCGAGGAGCAAAGGGAAGCTATTCGGGAGAAGAAAGAAGAGATGCGAAGTCAGGGGGCTACCCGTGCCGAGATTCATTCTGCAGTGGCTGAGATGCTCAAAGGTTACGGAATTGAGGTGCCGGAGGACTGGAGAGGACCGCGTGGTCGTGATGGTTTCGGCCCCGGTCCGTTTGGCTTTTGGGCAGATCTGACCGAGGAACAGAGAGATGCCGTTCACGACAAGATCAAAGAGATGCGAGACCAAGGCGCTACCCGCGAGGAAATTCACGCGGCAGTGGCCGAAATGCTCAAAGAATATGGTGTCGAGTTACCTGAAAACCGGGGTGAAGGACGCTGGGGTGACCGAAGGCAGAGGTGCCGTCTCACCCAGGAGCAGCGGGAGAGCGTTCGGAATCTGGCCGAGGAACAGAGGCGGACTATTCGCAAAACGATCAGAGAGATGCGAAAACAGGGCGCTACCTGTGAGGAGATTCAGGAGAAGGTGGATCAGATGATCGAAGGCTTCGGTATCCAATCGCCCGGCGACTCTGAAAGCTCATCGTCCGAAACCGCATCTGCTGAGCCTTATATTCAAGCCCAGAGCCATCCCAATCCTTTTAACCCGGAGACGGAAATCACCTATACGCTGAGTGCTCCCGAGATCGTGCGCATACAGATTTACAACATCGGAGGACAGGTAGTCCGCACCTTTGAGAAGGGATACCAGCCAGCAGGCAGCTACAGCGTGCGCTGGGATGGCTGTAACGAGAATGGGCAACCAGCCGCCAGTGGAATTTATTTGTGCAGGATTGAGGCTGGACAACACGGCGTGACCAACCGCATGGTTTTGACCAAGTAAAACGTCCTTCCTGAGAACTTACATCCATTCGCCAGGGGTGACCTAACATGCTGGTTACCCCCGAACTTTTAACTGGTCAATAATGAGGCATAAAGATGAGTTACAAGAATATTACCGTCCTGGGCGCCAGAACACTTTTTTTGCTGATAATCGCCGGTTCAACCCTGTTGGCAGGCTGCAAAACTCAGGAGGTTCCGACTCACTGGTCTGCGGAGCCGGTGCAGGTAGACGGTGAAATGACGGGATGGGACGGCATGCCCACCACCTATTTTGAAGACCTCGGCGCCCAGCTGGGCTTGAGTAACGATGGCGAAAACCTCTACATTCTCTTCCGTTTCAATAACCAGACCTGGGCACGGGCCATTCGGATGGGTGGCGTGACCCTGTGGCTGGATAGTTCCGGAAAAAGGAATAAAAACTTCGGCATCCGTTATGCCGGCGGTCCGTCGCTTTCTGAGTTCCAGAAGATGAGACCCTCGGGCGAAGGCGGATTCCGCGAGGCCCTGACGCCGGAGCAGCAACAGCGCCTCTCGGAGATGGAAAAAGCAGGGTTCGATCAGATCACCATAATCGACAAGAAGGGAAACC
Source organism: uncultured Ignavibacteria bacterium (assembly GCA_964345305.1). Lineage (GTDB taxonomy): Bacteria > Zixibacteria > MSB-5A5 > MSB-5A5 > SM1-73 > SM23-73-3. The sequence continues at coordinate 3,686 of CAYFQZ010000426.1, forward strand.
AGGAAATGACCGTGAGCTCCGACGGTTCCGCCGGTCCGGCCGCTTGTTTTGCCTCTCCTCAGGGCACCTACACATATGAATTAAGTATTCCGCTGAAAAAGGGTGACGTCTCCCATTACGGCATCGGTGCGGAACCGGGACAGGTCATCTGTCTTGGGTTAGAGTGGGGCGGCATGGATGAGGAGGATCGCCAGAAGATGATGGAGCGAATGGGTGGCGGCCCACCCGGTGGTATGGGCGGTGGTCCGCCTGGAGGCATGGGTGGCGGTCGGGGTGGCGGACCCAGGGGTGGTGGCCGCATGCAGCCGGTCGAAGAGCAGGAACTCTGGGTAAAAACTCGGTTGGCTGAACCTTCAGAGGGATAGGGTTAAGGCGATGCAGTGGCTTCCTGAACAGAGGACGCGGTGGGCAGTGGTCTTTGGCAGTCTAGCTCTCCTCTCGTCAGTGTTGGCTTCTTGTGCCACCGCGCCTTCTTCTCGAAGATATGTGGGGCCGGTTTTTAACTCACAGGACCGGATCGAGGAGTCCTTCACCTCCTTGTGGGAAAAACGGACCGTGTACCTGGGCGCAGGGACCGGGGGAGGAAGTGCGTTACGGTTTATCAATCCGCTCGGAATGAATGGCGGCCCCGGGGGTGGAATCAGCGAATTCCCGCTTCGTATAGCCGCGACCCTCATGGACTCTCTCCTGATCAAGGCTGGCCTGGAGCACTACGCTAACTTGATTAGTATGATACCGCAGGAGCGGAAGCAGTTTCGAGATGCCTATTCTCAACGGTACGACGTGGAAAACCATCTTCTCATCTGGTGTGAACTGCAAACCTTCTGGACAGAACGCTTTCTGGATCTTGACCGGTGGATTATCTTCATTGAAGACGATGCGGGTAATCAGTATGAACCTCTGCGAATAATTGAGGAATCTCAATCCTCTGCCGAAATGAAAATGGACAGGCCACCAGGATTCCATCCTGAACAGAGACGGCCAAGATGGGAAATCCATGAAAAGACCCTGATGCTTTGCTTTCCGAAAAGGGATCTTTACGGAGTACCCGTTCTATCGGAAGAAGTGGAGTTCTTGAAGCTGGTCTTCCAACTGAGTGCGGAAGAGAAGACGAG
>CAYFQZ010000427.1:0-3220 GCA_964345305.1 uncultured Ignavibacteria bacterium
TGATCACGAAAGGGTTATTCTTGGTCCAGACAGTGGGATCGTCGCCGACCGGCCGGAGGCCGTTTCCATCCAGCCAGGAACGCAGCGAGTCGACGGAGACCGACGCTGCCTTCCAGTCCCAGGGACGATCCTCCTTGTAGCGGTTGAGCTTGTAGATCTTGTAGTCAACCTTATCATAAGAGCCTAAAAGAGCGTAATCTTCCACCGCTCCGCTGCGGCTCATGTAAACCCGGTAACCCTCAAAGTCCATGCGACCGTTAAACGAATCCCTGGTCTGCTCGGTGAGCTTACCGTTCCACTTCACCTTCACCTTACCCTTCTGGGTGTCGAAGCTGAGCATGGGAGAAGGAGGAGGGGGAGGTCCCTTGAAATCGGGGATGCCGTCCCCGCAGGCCTTGCTGGGATCATCCGGGTCTGGATTGTCATACACCTTGGCCGCCCAGATGGCATTGGTCTCGAAATCAGAGAAATCCAGATTAGCGTAGACTGCCTCTGGAGTGGAGTGCTTTATCCAGTTTGCCGGATCGACGTGGAAATCAGCTCCGGCCACGTAGGCTACCGTGATGATCAGCGATTCGCCCGGGGCCATCTGATCAAACGGTCCGAAGGAGAGCAGATAACGAGTATCGTATCCGTTGGCCAGGTCGCTGCACTCGGGGCTGGCGTCCAGCCATCCCTCGTCAGCGTTCTCCTCCGGCCAGGTGCAGGAGAAGATCTGGTCGTAATCGAACTCGTTGTTGGACATCACGAAGTATTTGGAACAATCTCCGCCGGGAGTCCCCATGACGTCGTCCGGGAAATTGTTCTTGCCCGGCTCGTAACAGTTCTCCTCGGCCCACCTGTCCTGATTGCCTCGCTTCCAGGGGCTCCAGTCCCTGGGATATCCGGCCTGGTTGGAGATCCACCAGTTGAACGAGTAGTCAAGTGCCTTGGGTGATCTCACCACCCTTGCGCCGGTTACGGCGATGGGGCTTCTGGGAGTGAAGATGGTCTCTCCTGCAAAGCCGTGCCCGTCGTTATCTGCGATCCAGGCCAGATTAACCGTGTCCGAGCAATCTCCTTTGGGCGAGGTTACCAGATGTCTGAACCCGCAGATGTCGTCCTGTGCCCCGAATTCTCCGTAAGGGTTCTCTTCCACGTGCCCGCAGTCGGCGTCAATGTACAGTCCCATGTACATGTCTCTGATTTTCTTGACCCCGATGTTCTTCACAAAAAGATCGATCAAAACAAAATCCTGCGCGTACTCGTAACTCCACGAATAACTCTGCTGGGTGATCTGCAGACCCAGGGGGAAATGCTTGCGGTTGTCGAAAGGGTCGCGCTGCTCCGGAGACAGGGGAATGTCCTCCGAAGTATCCGTGTAGGTGGAGATGATGTCCTGTTCGGAGACAGCCTCCGGCGAGTAACAGGCGTTGTTTATTCTGGTGGTGCGCTCGACGATAGCGCCGATGGACTCATCGTTGCCGCCGTCCGGCCAGAACTCGTGAATCCAGCGCCAGCCGTCACATCCCACCGAAACGTAAGGGTAGTCTTCCACCAGGGCTCCAATCCACAGACCGCCCCAGAAGAGATACTCCACGCCTGATCCCGCCGGATACTCGGCCGAGGGGGCCTTGACCTCCTCGTCCGGATTGGGATTGAAGCAGCCGCCCTTGGATTCAGTCAGATCGTAAAGCGAATGTCCTTGCCCGCTTCCAAAGAATCCCCAGTTGCTGACGCAAAGATTGAGAAGTCCAACACGATGCACACGCGCTTGAACGTTGGGCAAGACTGCGGCAAGCTTGTGACGTGCAGTCTGGTTCTCGCCGCTTCCTTGTTTAGCTGGGAGGGTGGCTCTTGCCCCCGTTGAGCAAATGACAACCAGTGCCACCACCGCACAGATGACAAAGCGGAACCTGCCCGGCCTCATGAGTACTTTCTTAAGCATGAACTCGCCTCCACGAGAATTGACAACTGACTCGAAAGAACGCCTTTCTTAAGGTTGCTTCCTTCGATCGGAAAAATAATAAAAAACACAACAGCTATCAAGACTTTTCTTGGATGGGACTGCCAGAGAATGAGGCCGAAAATCCGGCAATGTGCTCTCCACTGGGTTGACCGGTCGGCGACGAACTGACTCGCCGGTCAGTCGAAGAGCAGAAGGCTGGCCTTCGTCTCGTAAGCCAGCCTTCTCCCTTCAGATTGCCGCCTATCTGTTTGCGCCGTCAGACAAACCTTATGCAATTGTCATGCCGGATTTCTTCGCAGCGGAGCGAATCGGGCGCCACCGCAACCCGTTGTTTGATAAGAAATAACGCGGGCAAGAAAAGATGCATTCGGGGCCGACCCGACTCTTTGGGATGCGATTTCGCAATGCGTGGCGAGGCATTTGTTTTCAGATCTTGATGATGGTGGAACAACTCATTATAAGTGAACGAAGTACGATATTCGCCAAAAGGTGCGATTGGTGGAGAACATTGCGAAAGATCTGGCTCGGAGGAGCGGTCAGAAGGTTCGATCGAGAAGGCCGGCTCAAGAATTAACCAGCCTTCTCGTTTGCTTCCAATCTCTGATTATTCCGGTCAAAAAACCAAGCCCGGCTCTACTGCCAAGGTGGGGGAGCCCCGTTTTGGTCGCCACAATCCCACCACCAGCAGTTCACCTATTGCAGGCAGCCAGGGGGTCACAAGGTTAGCAATATTGGCAAGCCGTTGCTCACCAAGAGAATGTAAGATCCGTGAGGAATCGCGGGCTTCAGAGCCCTGAGGAATTAGTCGACATTAAGAATCCCCGAGTTGGATCGCTGAAGACCGGGGTTTTCTATCGCGCCTCTCTGTTTGACAATCTAGGTGACACACGAGGGATCAGACACACGCGCGGGGATTCCCAGTTTCTTCATTTTGCTCCTTACCGTGCCCTCCGGTATGCCCAGAATCCTGCCCACTTGCGACTTGTTCCATCTGGCCCTCTTCAACGCCTGCACGATCTTTGCCCTTTCGAATCGGGCGACCTGCTCAGGCAGTGAGCTTTCTTCTTCAGCTTCGTCGTTTCCGATAGGGGAGATCAGTTTCTCCGGCAAGAACTCCCACGGGCCTTTGCCGTCGGCCCGGGCCAGAATGAGCATTCTCTTTATCTCGTTCTCCAGCTCCCTGACGTTTCCAGGCCAGCCATATTCCAGAAACCTCTTGAAAGTTCCGTTTTTCTCAAACTCCTTTATCTTGACCGTCTCCATTCCATACTC
>CAYFQZ010000428.1:0-3192 GCA_964345305.1 uncultured Ignavibacteria bacterium
GCTGCTCCGCTCTTCTGGAAGGGAAAAGGGGGAAAACTCCTTCTTAGATGGTATGCTGCATTACCTGACCAGAGGATCTTCCTCAAGCTGTTTTCAGGCATGATTTCCGCCGAAATCTCCGTAGCTCTTTAAATCTCTTGACTTTTGCCGCAGAATGGGTAAGATGAAAAGAAAAGCGAGGTTATCTGTCTGGGACGCCGACACGATTTCCCTGGGATCCGAACATTGAGATATCTTTGATAAGAATACTAAAAAAACGAGGGGTCAATCATATGAAAAACAAAATGCTTACCTGGCTAACTCTCCTGTGTGCCTGCATGCTTCTGACTGGCAAACAAGCGGAGGCTTGCACCAGCCTGCTGGTGACCAAAGGAGCCTCGGCGGACGGTTCGGTAATGATCACCTACACCTGCGACGGGGAATTCCACCCCCGTCTTGACTACACCCCGGCAGCCGATCACGAGCAGGGAGATTCGCTGGAGATAACCGATTGGCACGGCAAGGTGCGGGGCAAGATCAAGCAGGTTCCGCACACCTATGCGGTGGTCGGTCTGATGAACGAACACCAACTCACCATCGGCGAGACGACCTTTGGTGGCCGCGAGGAACTGCAAAATCCCGACGGCCTGCTGCACTACTGGGACATGATGGAGCTGGCGCTACAGCGAGCCAAAACTGCACGCGAGGCGATTGGGGTGATGACCGATCTGGTCGCAGAATACGGCTACCGATCCACCGGCGAGTCGTTTTCCATCGCTGACACAAAAGAGGCCTGGATTATGGAGATGATCGGTCCCGACTCCGGAGGAGAAGGAGCCCAATGGGTGGCACTCAGGATTCCGGATGGATACATATCCTGTCATGCCAACAAAGCCCGAATCGGCGAATTCCCCGTAGATGATCCGGGAGACTGCCTCTATTCGGATAACGTCATCTCCTTTGCGGTCGAAAAAGGATATTACGATACGGCCTCAGGTGAACCCTTTCGATTCTGCGATGCTTACTGTCCGGCCACGCCGCAAAGCCAACGCTACGCCGACGCACGTGTCTGGAGCATATTCCGTCGGGCTGCGCCGTCACAGAACTTTTCGCCTGATTATCACAGAGCTGTTGAGGGAGCCGAACCGTATCCTTTGTGGGTGAAACCGGACGAAGAAGTGTCGGTGGCGGACGTGTTTGCCCTGATGCGCGATCACTACGAAGGTACCGATTACGACATGACCAAGGGAATCGATGCCGGCCCCTATGGCACCCCCAACCGCTGCCGGCCCCTGGAGTGGATGGTTGACAGCATTGAATACACCTGGGAGCGTCCCATATCGACCCAGCAAACCGCCTTTTCGTTCGTCTCCCAATCGCGCTCATGGCTTCCCGACGCTGTCGGGGGCGTATTCTGGTACGGTGTGGATGACACCTACACCACCTGCTATGTACCACTCTATTGCGGCATCGATACCGTGCCGAGATCGTTTACCGTCGGAACCTCAGGCAAATTCTCCTGGGAATCGGCTTGGTGGGTGTTCAATTTCGTGGCCAATTTTGCCAACCTGAAATACTCTTACATGCTGCCGGAGATTCAAGCTGTACAGAGCGAGATTGAAGGGAACCTTATGAAACTGCAGCCCTGGGTGGAGAATACTGCCGTCGATCTTCATACCTTCTATCCGGAACTTTTGATCCGCTACCTGACCGACCACTCGGTTGCCCAAGCCGAAAAGGTGGTATCGCGATGGCGGGAACTGGGGGAGCATCTGATAACCAAATACAACGACGGGTATGTCAAAGACGAAGCCGGAGAGCCCCAGGAAAAAGGATACCCCGAAAGCTGGCTGCGAAAGGTGGTGGAATCACGCCCGGACCGGTTTCGCCTGCCGGAGAGAAAGGAGGAAGTTCCGGAATCGAAGCTGGTAGATTGACGGCACGGGCAGCTCGACCATGGCTCTCTCAGCACGTCAGCATTGGGAAATGCGGATGCTCTCAGCTTCGGTAAGTCCTGCTAGCGAGGCGCTGTGAAAGACTGGCGAGGACAAGAGGATCCTGGCTAAGCGAAAATGCTTGACCACACGGAGTTCTACAGAGGGGGTCAATCACTCTCTTTTACAGATAGCCGGCAGTGGATCCGTCATTTTTTGAACATCGGTTTAACGCACGAAAACACGGGAAGGCCCTCTGTTTCCTCTCCCCCCTTCTTTTCGTGAATGTCAAACCCGGCTTGCTTCAGTGATTTTCTCCAGACGTTCAACGCAAATAGACCGCAGACGTGGAAGTCATGTTCTATTCTTAATTTGCCATTTTTGCGAATCAGATAGATCAATGTGGTCTCAAAAGTGTCGTCCCTCGGGTTCGGATCGTACTGGTTTTCAATGAAGGTTATTTCCATATCGTCAGTCTCAGAGGTCCAGAGAGTGGTCTCATTCTGTTCGAATTCTTCTTTACATCCATCAGGGTAGGTGATCATCACTCCGCCAGGCCTCAAATGCTTGTGGGCAGTCCGGAATACCCTGAGTAGGTCTTTCTTGGTGGTCATGTAAGCTATGGCGTCGTTGATGAAGACGGAGTCAAACTGGCGCTTCAGGTTAAGATTTCGCATGTCTCCAAGATGGAACTGGCACTCCGGGTTTTGTTTTTTCGCGTTAGCAAGCATGGTTTTGCTCTTGTCAATTCCGGTTACCGCAAAGTGCCTTTTCAAATGAAATACATTTTTGCCACCGCCACACCCCATGTCCAGCAGCGAGCGAACTTTGATCCTGGCGTATTTTTTTATGAGCCTGGCAAAGAGCTCACTCTCTGCCCGATACTCTTCCACATCCTCCCAAATCGGCCAGAGCCATGCCAGATCCTTGTACAGACGATTGGCTTTCTTTCTCATATTTACTCCTCCCTCACCAGAGCACTCATGCCTCACCTCGATCATCAAGAATAAACCTCGCACATTTCTCCGTGTCAAGTTCTTTGTCCAGGAGGCAACATTGGATTGAATCTATCCATCAAGCCTGACCGTGTGCTTCGTTCTTATGCAGCGTATCAATCCCTCCCTTCTGGTGTCAACTAGCATAATTCCCCGAAGAGGAGCAATTACGGGGAAGTTGCGCAACTGATTCGCAACCGAACGCCCCAATTTGCGCAGGAAGTTGGACTTATCAAGGAACTTCTGCCTCGATCAGGCGTATAAGAATTTTGAAAGACCTATGG
>CAYFQZ010000429.1:0-2220 GCA_964345305.1 uncultured Ignavibacteria bacterium
CAGGAAAAAGTGCAAGAGAAAGTGCCGTTAATAATTGAGCTGTTCAAAGAAAGGCAGCAAGCGCTCAGGTCGGCGAAGTAACCTCGGAGCGATATGATAGTCAAAAAAGGTAAAGTCGAGATCGTAGATGTCATCAAAGATGACGAACATGCCATTGATGATGAAGGGACTCGTAAAGCTATGGAGCGTGCCGGCGAACAGCCCACACTTGCGGAAGTGCTTGCGCACGGAAACACGGGTGAAGGCGCGACTATCGAGATTCCTTTAGCTAAGGAGACGGAGATAAACTAATGAGTCCCATTATCAAGCTTGGTGAGGCTACGATGATCACACCGGCGGATATTCAGCCGGTGGACATGGTCTTAGCCGACGCTGACCTTGAGATTGAAGATCGAATGCGCAAATTTGCGCAGAATCTCAAGGCAATAGCTCCTCGTGCTAATGACTTTTTATATTTCACTTGTGTTATGATGCATGCTGCCGAAGCTGCTCTGCTTGATGACAAGGGTGAGCTTAAGAAGCTGGCAGATGGGCAGCTGGTTTCGGCCGTCTGGGAACCAGCCGGGAAAGATAGCATTCGTTGGGTGTGTACCGATTCTTCAATTCGGCCATATAAGAACAGCAACAATGATATCTTCCCAGAGAGCGAGCTGATAACGGCACACAAGAAATGGGTAGGGCGTCCATTATGCCTCGATCACAAGTCGGCATCAGTCGATATGGTTCGGGGCGTTATTGTTGATACGTTCTACGATCCCAAGCGTAAGCGTGTGATTGCATTAGCTGCCCTGGACAAGAAGAACTACAGCGATCTCGCAGACAAGGTTGCGAGCGGCGTAGCGACTAACGTGTCCATGGGCACGGCTGTGGGCCGAGCGATTTGCACAGAGTGTTTTCGCGTGGCGAGAACTGAAGCTGACTTCTGTGGCCATATGCGTAATAAGACATGCTATGGGGAAGTCAACTTGGATCTGGCTCCGATTGAATTATCCATTGTGGTATCGGGAGCAGATCCAAGAGCAAAGATTAAGCATATTATAGCCAAAGACCTTTCCAATATGAACGCTGCGGCAAAGGCTTTGGCTGATTATGTTGATGGCAAGCTAGCGAATGGAGCGGTCAGCTCCGAAGAACTTGCTAAAATTCAGGAAGATTTAGAAAAACTTACGAAGCGGGTAGCCAGTTTGGTAGCCGCTTCTACGGAAGACAGTAGTAGTAAGGAAGAATCCACAATCGGTATGACTGAATCGGCGAAGGCTATGCAGGACGTTGATACCGATAATACCGATCGTAACATTGCTCCTCCTTCAGCTATTCCGGGGTACGCCTCGGACCTGCAACGAGCCGTACTCGGTGCGCGGACCAAGATAGCGAAGCTGCAGGAGGATATCTCAAACCTTTCTTCATTAGTAGACGAGGAACAAATGGCTAAACAGCAGGAAAAGAAAGCATATATGCAGGGCACTGTTGAGCCGAATGCAGGCGGCGTCACTTACCCACCGCAGCCTGGACAGGAGGCTCGTAACGACGACAAGCACATGCATGGCCCTCCGCCTTTCCCAGACGTAGGTCCAGTGGATGGGCAGTATCCAGGCGTGGGTGAATCTGACGCTGAGGTGAGGCGGCGCTTATTGCGACAGGCCGAAGCTGAGCAGCGCAAGATGAAGCGCGATGCACTGGTTGAACAAGCAAAGACAAATCTTAAGCAGGCATATCCGCAGGGCACAGAAGAGCCCAAGAAGTACCCGGTTGATCCGGGCCAGGAAGCTCGAAACGAGGATAAACACCTGAAGGGCGCTCCACCGTTCCCGGGTGTTGGTAATGTCGAAGGACTATATGGCGATGATATGGCCACTAAGGAGAAGCTATCGCGTGCTTCTTTGAAGGCCAAGTTCTCCAAGGTTTCTAGTCCGGATGGCAAGCTCGATTTGGGCAATTCTCGTTGGGATGTGTATGCCGATGACAAACTGATTCTCACGGCTACCGTGGATCAGATCACTCGTGGCAATTCTGAGAATCTGTTCGATTCGGTTGCCACTGAGCATTTTGGCCGGAAGCTTCTGACCCGTATTAAGACTGAGGGTTATGAGAAGACTCGTGACAGCTTGCTGAAGCAGGCCCAGCCAGTAGCTCCGGCTGCGGGCGCAGGCCCTGCCATGCCGGCTGCCGAGCCTCCAGCTCCGCCGGTCCCGCCAGCTGCCGAACCAGCTCCAGAACCAG
>CAYFQZ010000430.1:0-11875 GCA_964345305.1 uncultured Ignavibacteria bacterium
CAATACTTCCAGCAGCTTCGCTTGCACCCCTGGCGTGACCGTTCCAATCTCGTCCAAGAAGACCGTTCCCGTGTGCGCCGCCTCCAACCTTCCCTTCTTGCGCTGGTGCGCTCCGGTGAACGCTCCCTTCTCATGCCCGAAAAGATCGCTCTCCAGAAGCTGCTCGGCCAGCGCCACGCAATTGACGTACACAAATGGTTTGTCCTTCCTGGAGCTGAGATTGTGAACTGCCCTGGCCAATACCTCCTTTCCCGTGCCACTCTCTCCCTGGATCAGAATGGTGGACTTGGTGTCTGCAACCTTCTGGACCATCTCCCGAATGCCTTTCATCTCCGGGCTCTCTCCCCATACCATGTCGTACTGGCTGTCAATCTCCTGCTTCAGATAATCCTTCTGCTGTAGCAGGTTTTTAGTCTGCAGTGCCTTCTCGATGGCCAGAAGGATGTGATCCGGGTCACACGGTTTGGGGATGAAATCATAAGCTCCCTTTTTTATCGCCTGGACTGCCTTCTCGATGGTGCCAAAGGCAGTCATCATGATGACCAGCACCTCGGGATCTTCTTTCTTGAGCAGATCAAGAGTCTCTATGCCGTCCAACTTCGGCATCATCAGATCCAGAAGCACCACATCCGCCCCTTCCTTCTTGAATCTCACCAGACCGTCCTCCCCGTCCTCGGCCGTCGAGACCTGATACTGGTGGAACCTCAACCGTTCGGCCAGGAGGGTTCTTATCTGGGGATCATCGTCCACAATCAAGATTTTCTCTTGCGACATGGATTCACCTTTCGATTCGTATTAGCCTCGCGGCAGGGTAAAGCTGAATCTGGTGCCTTTTTGCGTCTCGGGAACCGGGCTTTGGACTTTCACCTCCCCACCGTGCAGACCGACAAGATTCCTGACGATATCCAGACCGATGCCCGTGCCCCTCTCTCCGACCGTGCCGCCCGGTGTGGCCATGTGAAACCTCTCAAATATCTTCTCCAGGTTCTCCGGGCGTATCCCCACGCCGTCATCCGTCACCGAGATTTCGACGAACCGCTCCCCATCAGCGCTCTTGGCCGAGACCGAGACCCTGCCTCCCTGCTGGGTGTACTTGATGGCGTTGTCCAACAGGTTCAGAAGGACTTCCAACAGGCTGTGTTTATCTGCGTGAACGCAAACGCCCTGCAGGTTTTGCTGCTCCAGGGCGATGCCCTTTTTCTGGGCCAGAGTCCCCATCATGCCGCAAGCCTCGTCCACCACGCCGGCCAGAGGAAGCCTCTCTTTATTCAGGACGATCCTGCCCGATTCGCTCATGCACAACGTCAGAAGATTGTCTATGGTTCGCGAAACGTGGAGGGTGCTGTCCTGGATCATCTGCAGATGCTTCCGGTTTTCCTGCGGGACGGGTCCGTAAACGCCCTTCAACATGTTGTCCAAAGAGAACCTGATGGCGGTAAGAGGAGTCCTCAGGTCGTGGGACACGTTGGAGATAAACTTGGTTTTCATCTCGTTCAACTCCTCCAATTTCTCCCTCTCCAACTGCTCCGCCACGATCCTCTGCCTCATTCTCAGGTTCTGGATGGCCCGCGCCACCTCCTGCACCATCAGCGAGACCAGCTCCACGTCCTCGGCCGAATATCTGATTTCCGATTTCTTGGCACCCAGGACCAGCAGCCCAAGCAATTCGTCCTTCTCCATCATGGGAAAGGAGAGTTGAATCTCAAACCTCTTGAGAGTTCGGTCTTCCGGAAGAACCGGAAACTCCTCGAAGGCGGTAGCCCCCACAGCTCCGCGAATCGCTTTGGACTCGCACAAGCCCGGAAGCAGGGTATCCTTCTCTCGCGCGAATTCCTCCAGTTCCCCTTGCGAAAAACCGATTGATCTGTGGATTTCAAACTCGTCCGACTCGGCTCTCCTAAGAAACACCAGGGCCCGGTTCACGGCCAGAAGATCGTCGATCTTTTTTAAAAGCAACAGCAGCAGCTCGTTCTGAGTGAAGGCAAGCTCCACCTCACCGGTGAATTCCTTGATGGCTTTTCGGTAGTCGTACCGCACCCGATAGAAGATCCTGTCCACCAGAGCCCTTATCCTGTTCCTGGCAGGAGTGAAAAGCACCGCAGCTACCAGGGTGGCCAGTATGGGAAACAGGCTGCCCTCATATCCGGTGAGCGTATGCAGCATGCTGCCCAGAAGCCCTGCCACGATGAGATATATGCCGAGGATGAAAGCGGTCAGAAGCGAATAGACCAGGCTGCGGTTAATCACCACATCTACGTTCATGGCCTGATACTTGAGTATGGAAAAGGCGAAGGAGACCGGTATCAGCAAGACGAAGAGCGATTTGATCGCCTCCGGTGCCAGCGTATAACCGAGCAGGACGTCGGGAAGCGTGTGCAGAAAGAGGAACGGAAAAGTCCCCACGGCTATGCCCCAGAAGATCCACCTGATCTTTCTTTTCTCCTCCAAGAACTCCGAGCGCTTGTAAGTCTGGTACAGGGCGTAAAGCCCCAAAAGCACGTACGCCACCAGGTAGATCCTGAAAACCAGAAAGAGCGTGGCATACGTCCGGAAAATAGTCACGGAGTCGGAGGAGATGGCCTTCCAGTAGAAGACCTCCATCAGGGCTATGAGAGCCAGGCCGGGAAGGTATCCGGAATAGATCACCGGCTTCCGCCGGGCAGAGACTTTTTCTTCGCGCGGAAAAATCACCGAAAAATGAAAAAACAGGGCTGGTAGCAGAGTGTAAGCGATTATCTGGAAAGAGGGCAGGATGAAACTGATTTCCCTGGGCCCAAGGGGGTAGCCAGCACGGGGCACGAACAAAGCCAGAGAGAGGGACAGAGAGGAGAACAGATAGATCCTCACCACCTGACCTTCAGGTTTCTTGAGAAAGACGAAGACCCCCATAACCCATACAAAGAGAGCCGCCAGGAAGTTGATGACCAGAAAGAACCAGCCGTATTCTCTGACCACGGGCGTCGTGGTCACAATCTTCTCCCCGGCTCTCTCCAGGGTTAAGAGGACCGGCTCACCGATCTTCTTCTGTTGTATGTGGAATTTCAGATCCGCTTTGTTTCGGACGACCTTTCTGTCGACTTCCAGGAGCAAGTCCCCGGGCGTGGGGCCCGCTTCTTGGGCTTTCCAGACTGCCTCTATCTGACGTATGCGCAGCCTTCCTTCGGACCGTTCCAGGACCGCGCCCATCCCCGGTTGATTGGCCAGCCTGAAGGTGCCCCAGATGCCGACGATCAGAAACAGGAAGGCAACTAGGAGCAAAAGCGGAACCGATTTTCGTTCCCTTAAGTTCATCATCCACAAACAAGAATTGCCACCCGCTGTTATAACCCCGGAGGTGCCCTGTTAATCAACAGTTTGTCGCCATTGGCAGCCACAATAGGATGAATTAGTTCTCAAGTAAGGGCAGTTGTCCCTAAGTGTCAAGAGAAATGTTCTCCCCGATTGCGCTCACGGCTGAAATGTTAGTGGTCCGGAGAGAAGGCATTGTCCGGCGCGCGCTCCTTTCGTCGGGAACTCACAGACAATCAACGTGTTAGAATCGACCGGTGTTTTTTTACAAAATGCTTGCCCGCGAGGAGAGGATTGGTTATAATTTAACGTGAAGGGTCGCATCTGAAAAAAAGGGACGTGCACCGGGCAGGGTGGGTGAAGCCGGCGGGCGGGGGCAATTGCGTCGGAGGTGGCCCACTCTCCAGATGTTGTGAAGATCTGCTTCACCGTAGCGCGGATGGAGGTGGCTTCTCGGTTGGCGGTGATGCGAAACCGAGGAGGGTGATCACATGCGAATGGAAAGACCCAGAGAGGTGGAAAGGTTCGGAGCCATACGGTTCGGAGGTTTGCAGAAAGTATTCGAACTGGACTCCGGCCTCAAGAACGACGGTCTCCCGGGCAAGGGCTCGACCGTAATTCAGATCTCTTATGAGGAGCTCTATGAGATCGAAAAGGACATGGCCATTGTCGTCCCCATACGCAAGGAGCGTCTCAAACTGATCGAAGGGGTGCTCTGCGGCATTCCCCATCAATGCCTGACCATCATTGTCTCCAACAGCCCCATCAGCCCGGTTGATCGCTTCGCCATGGAGAAGCACGCTCTTGAGGATTTCTGTCATTTCGTCAACAAGACCGCCCTGATCTGTCATCAAAAGGATCCTCTCTTCTCCACCGCCTTCCGGAACGCAGGCTACACCGGCATTCTGAACAAGAAAGGCGAAGTCCGGGATGGCAAGGCCGAAGGGATGATAATCGGCATAATGCTGGCCAGGCTGGCCGGCAAGAAATATGTCGGTTTCGTCGATGCCGACAACTACTTCCCGGGATCGGTAGCGGAGTACGTGCACGAATACGCTGCCGGCTTCGCGCTGAGCCGATCCGACTACGCCATGGTCAGAATCGCCTGGCAAAGCAAACCCAAAATCATAAAATCGAGGCTTTACTTCCGAAAATGGGGACGGACGTCACAGCACACCAACAGATTCCTCAACAAACTCATAACAGATTACTCCGGATATGACACCGAAATAATAAAGACCGGCAATGCCGGCGAGCACGCGATGACCACGGAGCTGGCAATGATTCTGGATTACTCCACCGGCTATTCCGTCGAGCCCTACGAGATAGTTAATCTCATGGAAAAATTCGGAGGGGTGACCGAGAGCCTGTTCCCCGAGGTGATGAAAACCGGAGTGGAGGTATACCAGATCGAATCGCGCAATCCTCATCTGCACGAGGCTGGTGACACAGAGCATGTGGAGCAGATGAGCTACGTTGCCATGCAGGTGATCTACCATTCACCGCTCTGCACACAGGAACTGAAGAAAGAAATTCTTAAGGAAATGTACGAGAGAAAATTCATCAAGAAAGGCAAGGCGCCACCCAAGCCGCAGCTGTTTCCGGCACTTTGCTTCATCAGTCTCAAGTCCTTCTTCAAAGACATCGAGGCGGCAGACTGTGCTCAGTTGATCAAAGAGGGAAATCTCTGATTAAGTTTTTGGTGGAACGACTGGTGATCTTATCCGTCCGGGGTCCCGGCCGCTCAATGCGCTTGACCGTGCGCGCCTCAGGTCAGATGCCCACGAGCACCAGATCCGCCCCCCTTAATAGCCTCCGTCGGGATTGGCCGGAGATCTTTTGCGAAAAGGTGTAAGACAGGAACCTGGACCGCCGACACCAGGAGTGTTCTTGTCGCGGGCGGAAGGATCCGTGTCGGAGACCTCGCTTGCCCACGTGCGCCGAGAGTCCTCTGCTTGAGCTTCGGCTTGCAGGAAGAGTCAAAGGTCGACACAAATCCTACCGATACTAAATAAACGGGGCTCGCCATCCCCAAGGCTTCGCTGGAATCGGGTTCTAGTTAAGTGACAAGAGAATGCCCAACAAAACCAGGCTTAGTTCGTCATAGTTTTATGCTCGAGGGCAAATGGGAAAGGGACTACTCATAGTCAAACACGAGTTGATCTATCTGTGCTGACCAGACGTATTGGATAACACGAGCATACTCAATGGATTCTGCAGACGCTCAACCAGGCCACAGCCGGCACTACGTCATCTTCACCGATCTGGACGACACTCTTCTTGATCAGGATTATCGATATGACGACGCCGGGCCCGCTCTGCGCGCAGTGAAAGAGAAGAGCATCCCCCTGATTTTCTGTTCGGCCAAAACCTTCGCCGAGCAACTTGTGTTTCTGGACGAGATGGGGCTTAAGCATCCCTTCATCGTGGAGGACGGCTCAGCCGTTTACATTCCCCGGAACTACTTCGGAGAACCAAGAGGGAAGCCCGCGGGAGACTATGAGGTGGTGGTTCTGGGCGTTGACTACGGGGAAATCAAAAGGCAGATCCAGCTATTAGCGAGCAAATCCCGCATCAGGGCCTACTGCACCATGAGTGACGAGGAAGTTGCGGAAGCGATGAACCTGGACCTGGAAAGTGCCAGGCGGGCCAAGGACAGGCAATACTCCGAAACGGTGTTGGAGGCGGATGATTACGCGCTCGAGGCCTTGAAGGAGAGATTTAACGTCCGTATCGGCGGCAAGGGAATACACGTCTACGGAAAGGGCGCCGATAAAGGAAAGGCGGTGAAGCTTCTCACAGAGATGTATGCCGAGGGCAAAGATGTGACCACCGTGGGCCTGGGTAACTCATATACCGACGAGCCCATGCTGAAAGCGGTAGATGTACCGGTGCTGGTGAGAAATCCCGACGGTAAGTGGGCCGACATAGCCCTGGAGAATCTTTACAAGGAGGAAGGAATCGGACCTGAAGGATGGAGCAAATCCATCAGGAAGTTCGTACTGGGGGAAAGCGATGGCTAGGAAAGCAAACCGTGATACAAACGGCATCATCCATCTGGTGCCGCACACTCACTACGACGCCATATGGGTGTTTACCAAGGAGGACTACTTCTACATCAACATCGATCTGATCTTAAGAAACGTAGCGGATTTGCTCGAGCGGGAAAAGGACTACAGGTTCGTGATAGAGCAGGCTTACCTCTTGGAGGAGGTCGAGAGACGATATCCGGACCTGTTCAAGAGGATCGCCAAATACGTCAAGAGTGGAAGAATCGAGATCGCAAACGGCGAGTATCTGATGGCAGACACCATGCTCCCCCACGGCGAGGTACTGGTCAGAGAGATACTCGCCGGTAAGGAGTACTTCAAGGAGAAATTCGGCATCGACGTGACGGTGATGTGGCAGGCAGACAGCTTCGGGTTGAATGCCCAGCTGCCGCAGATTTACCGGAAAAGCGGATACAAATATCTGGCTTTCAGGCGCGGCTGCCCGGAAAAGGACCCTTCCGAATTCATATGGGAAGGTCTGGATGGCACACAGATCATCTCCCACTTCATGCCGCTGGGCTACAGGGCCGGGCTGGACCTGAGCAAGCTGGACCAGAGCCACCTGCAGCTGAGGAACGCTTCCTCAGCACCCTATCTGCTTATGCCATCGGGTAGTGGAGTAACCATGCCTCAGGAGGACACCGTACGGGTGGTGAAGCAGTGGAACAAAACCCACAGAACTCAAATGAAAATCGCAACACCTTCCGAGTTCTTCGAGCACCTGAGAAAACGCGCCGACAGGCTGCCTGTCAGATGGGGTGAGATGTTCAGCGGGAGATTCTCGGAAGTTTTTCCTGACGTTGCCTCGAGCCGCATATGGCTCAAGAAGAGCTTGAGGGAATACGAAAACAGGGTCTTGAGCTTCGAGAAATTCGCCACCATCAACTCGCTGGTGGCAGACTCTTTTCCCGAGGAGCTGTGCGATGGCTGGAGAAAGGTTCTTTTCCTGGGATTTCATGACGTCGTGCCTGGAACCGGTATGGACTCAAGTTATGATGAGGCGAAACAGCACATACGTTTCCTCAGAACGCAGCTGGAGTACCTGACGCCCAGAATATTGGCAGCCATTCCGGAGAGCGACCCCGGCAAGAAAGCATCTGGCGATATAGCAGTATTCAATCCACTCTCCTGGGACGTCTCGGATTGGGTGGAGGTCGACTTGACGTTCGATGAAGGTCAAGTGTACGACCTATACTATCTGAAAAACGGCAACCAGGCGATTGATGTTTCTATCATAAGATACTCCAAGCATGAGGACGGTTCCTTCAAAACTGCCCGCCTCGGATTTGCGCCGACCGTTCCGGCCACCGGGTACAAGGTTTATCAGATCGGAACCGGGAAGCCAAAAGGGCAAAAGAAGGGAGCTTATCTCAGGATGCCCAAGAATGCCGTCGAAAACAGGTTCTTCAGGCTGAACTTCGACGTTGACACCGGGCTAATCGAGCTGTTCAAGAACGGCCAGAGGATTTGTGGCGGGAACGAGCTCCTGATCGAGGAAGAAGTGGGGGATCTGTACAAGCACAAGGAGATGTTCGGTACTCCGCTGAAGACGGAGAGCGGCAAGGGCGTCAAGTATGGCTGCTTCAGGGTGGAGAACTTCTCGGTAAACAAGTCGCCCTTGAGGATAATTATAAACATTGACACCAATTACTACTCGTTGCGCTGGCCCTACAGACTGACCGAGAAATTGAAGCCCTTGCTCTGGAGACACAGGTTTGTGCGAGTCAAGAAGCAGATCATATTATATAGGGACATACCGCGAGTCGACTTTGCCACCACCATAGACGACAAACACCCCAGGATCAGGCTGCGGGTCATGTTTGACACGGATATCGACAGCCAGGAGTACACCTGCGAGACTCAGTTTGGCGCCATCAACAGAAAGACCGATCAGCATTACTACAAACCGCGAGGATGGGTGGAGGAACCCACCGGCATCTATCCCTCCTTGAACTGGATTGATTACGGGGACGGGGAAAAGGGCATAACGCTGATCAACAGAGGAAACCCCGAAAACGAGATCAGAGACGGCAACATTTACCTGACCCTGCTGCGAGCGGTGAGCATGCTTTCATCCGACGGCACCGCGGGGCCGGCGATTCCGGTACTTGATGCCCGGGAATATCGGGAATATACCTTCTACTACTCCGTTTATCCGCACGAGAAGGACTGGAAGAGAGCCGAATCCTTCAAGCATGGCTACCAGTTCAACAATCCTCTGGTTGCACTTCAGCTTCCAAGGACGGGCAAGTATCGCAGCGAAAACTCCTTCCTGAGGGCCGAGCCGGACAACATAGTCGTAACCACGCTGAAGAAGGCCGAGAAAAACAAAGACCTGATAGTGCGTTTCTACGAAGCAGCCGGGAAGGCAACCAAAGCCACGCTTACCCTCTTCAAGAAGCCCAAGAAGGTCGAAGTGGTGAACCTGATGGAAGAGAAGGATCGGGAATTCGACAAGCCTATCTCAATATCCAGAGAGAAGATCAAGCTGGATGTCGATCCTTTCGAAATCGTGACGCTGCGCATCCGATTGTAACAGTATTGTCAGAAGCACGGGGCTGTAACCTACTACCACGAGAGGCTTCATCGCACTACGCCGTTTACACAACTGCCAGCCAACGCTGCGTACTGTCACCCTAGAACTCCATCGCATACACGGGATAGGATTCCTTCTCAACGAACCCTAATTTGCGCGCCAGCTTCTGAGAGGGAATGTTGTCCAGTGTTGTCTCCCACAAGGGATCATAGCCTTTTTCAAGGCAGAAGTCCAGAAGCGCGATTCCAGCCGCGGTCGCATAACCCTTGGACCTTTCATCCTTATCGAACGTCTGGACATCCACCATGAATTCCTTCCCCGAAATCAAGCCATTCGAGCAACAGACGGAGATGACCTCGTTGTTTCTTTTCAGTTGAAACCCAAATGAGGTTCTGGTTTCAAACTCAGCTCGAACAAACGGGGCATCCAGAGCTGTATTGGGCAAAATCGGCGATTCAACTTTTTCGATCCGCATTCCTTCTGGAAGCTTGGGATCCTTCCGCAGCTTAAGGTATTTCTGCTTATCTAGGGTGTAAACTATCTCATAATGCTTGTCGGGCTTGTATTCGCCAAGTGATCTCTCTATGGCTGCTGCCCAGACAGGCGAATCTGCCGCATAAAGCTCAAACCAGTTCATTCTGATTCGTCGGGAATCTGGAATGATGACATCCCGAACCAGTGCGGCAATGGAATCAACAAACGGACGACTCAGGGCATCGCCTTCGATGTAAGCCCATCGACTTATAACCCACACCAGTGCGGTATTTGCCGAATTCTTGTCATCCACAAACACTCTGCCGGGAAAGTTGCCGTCGATAACGGCAAACACAGGCACGTATTGCTTGTGTCCCCGAAAGATGTGAGCAACCTTCGAAAAATCGCTGGGTTCAAGTTCATAGATCATAGAATCTCCGGTGATTCTGAGTGGGGCTTGCAACAGCCGCCCCAAAGGCCTCAAGGAGAATCGCTCAATACATCGCAGCCAATCCTAAAACCACTCGTCTCGTCATCTCAGGGTCCTACGATTGCTTCATTCGCAAAAGCGGTCTGGTTAAGCAGGTGGGACCGCCAGCACCTTTCTTGCAGATTTCTTCTCCCACTAGCTCCCAGACTTCGACGCCTTCGTCTTGAAGCATCTGCTTGGTGCGAGGATTCCCGGAAAGCGTAATGCACTTGCGGGGAGAGACGGCCAGCACGTTGCAGGCCATGGTCGGAAACTCCGAATCCGGCACCTCTATGAGTCTCATTCCCCGATTGATAAGCCATTCTCTGAAGGGAATGGGAAGCAGCCTCGAGTAAACCACCGCCAGGTTGTAATCGACAGGGCTGATAAGGCTCATCAGGTGAAAGACGTGCTCGGCCCCGCGCCAGTGAGGGAGCGGCACCACGACGAACTCATCCACCAGCCCGGCGGTAAGCTCCTTCAACTGGCTGATGCCTGCCTGATTGGTTCGATACCCCTGCCCTACTGCCAGCGTACGTTCATCCAGCCAGATTACGTCGCCCCCTTCCAGCCTTCCCTCTCCGGTTATGGTGCCAAGAATCGGGATTCCCAGCTCGGACAGGAAGTCTCCTGCTGCCTCCGGTTCACCTCGCCGCAGCTCTTTTCCCATGCTGCACAGAATTGCTCCTTTTTTGGTGACCAGGAGAGCATCTCGCGCATAAATCGAATCCAAGCCGACTTTATCGCTCTGCCGAATGTAGTGGATTTCCGATACTTCCTTTTTCAGCAGATCAACGAAATCCTCGTGTTCTTCGAAAGCTTTTGCATAGTCCGGACAGCCTGAATAGTTGAGCTCCTTCCACTGCGCATCGACGTTCCTCTGGGAAATGAAGGCATCTTTCGGATGCTTGATTAGAATCTTCTGGATTTTCCCGACTTCCGACTGACTCCCAAACTGCATCAGCTCACGTTTCCTGGGCCGTCCCGGCTGAAATACCGAAACCGCGTGTCTCTCCCTCATCTGATGGATTTTCTATGCCTGGGTCTCTTGGTACCTGACCTTCTTGCCATAAAACAGATCATCAGCGTATATGGAAACTGTCCGAGCGAACGACGAACGTTTGACCCCCGCCCGCAGAATATTATGGACAAGCGTATCCGGATGACTGAATGGACATACCTTCATGCACAGACCGCAGTCAGTCCCGATTATCCGCCAATACGTGTAACATTTTTCGATGTCAAGCTGCCATTTCTCTACGCCTCTAACGCTGGCCCGCTCCCCGTCTGGGATTGCTTTCGGTGGGCAGTTGACAGCGCACTTCTTGCATTTCTCACAGAAATCCTGGACCCCGAAGTGTATTGGTTTGTCTGGAACAAGCGGAATCTCCGTGGTAACTGCTCCCAAGCGTATCCTCGCGCCGAATCTTGGTGAGATGAGGTATCCGAACCGTCCCAGCTCCCCAAGACCGGCATCATACGCGACCGGCGGCAGCATAATCTGATAGTTGCTTCCAGAAATATGTGCGCGGGCTGAGTATCCCAGTTGACGGATGTATTCAGCCAGCACGATGGCTATCCGCTGCGCATTCAAATACTGCAGCGCCGTCTCCTCAGAGATTCCGATTCCGGGCGCCTGTTCCACGTGCACATAATCCATCTCCACCGAGAACGCAATGACATAACGGTGATCGTTATTGATCTGAGCTCCCCAGGGTTCCGGTCCCCGTCCCACGTGAGAATAGAGCCAATATGGATTCAGCCGCGCAATTCCCACCTCGGCCGCCCCCAGGCGAAACACCAACTTTTTGAGCATCCCCGACGTCTCTTCCACTCCAAGGTGCCGCTTATCGGAACTAACCGGCCCGTCGACGTGGGTCACCAATTGTTCCTCAAGATTAAAGAGCGATGCGACGTACTCCGACCTCAACGGATCGTAATACTGCCCAGCCGGGGCCAGCAGCTTGGGCAGGCGACGAATCCTGTCATCAATCTCCTTTTTCTCCGGCCTCATTGCGTAGTAAGCACCATATTGTTCTGTACCGACCTGATACCCCG
>CAYFQZ010000431.1:0-1526 GCA_964345305.1 uncultured Ignavibacteria bacterium
TCATCCTTATGATCCTCCCACACCGGCTCAGCGGTCAGGTCCACCACGAACTTGTAGAAGCCGGGTTTGGCCTGTATGTCCTCATACTCGACTTTGTAGATTATCACCCATGTGCCGGAGAAAAGCCAGCACCCGCAGACCAAGGTCACAAGTAAAAGCGGCAGCAGCCGGAGACGCTTTGTGTTGGTCTTCAAGTTTTCCATGTTCGATAGCTCCTTTCTTGTCTACTTGGGACCGAAATAGTAATTCAACCCTGCGGAAAGTTCCAGGTTATCCCTTCCCCCTCCACCTTCTGAGCTTATGGCATGAATCCTGGCCCTCGCCTCGAGGCTGAACATGTCACCGGGAAGAAATTCAACCCCGGCGCCAAGTGCGATCCCCAAGCGGGTTCTATCGGGGAGGCCCTCTCGTTTCGTGGTGTTGGAGTTGACGCCGAATAAGCCGTAGAAACGAACCTGGGAGAATCCGGAGAAAGTTCCGACCACCCCGTCTACGCCGAAGGAGGTGACATCACCACCCTTCCTGGTCATGGTGACGCCGTCGAGGTCATGTTCCTTATCCCCATATTCGGAGAAGACGAGATTGGGCTCTACCCCCAAAAACGGCAGAAGCAAGGCCCGGCCTTTCGCCCCGAAGAGAGTCCCGTTGCTCACATCTTTCTGGCCTAGGGGAATGTTCAATCCCACGAACCCGCCTACGCTGAACCTTCCGGCAGAAGCGACAGAGGGAATCCCTGCAAGAAACAGAGCCAAAAGAATAAGGTAAACGATCTTTCTCATAAAGCTTCCTTTCTGAATATTCGTGAACTCAGATTGAGAAACGGGCAAGTCGAGCCGTCAAGAATTATGGCTTTCCTCCTCTGCTTGATTGTTTCGATCCTCCACACCTTTGGCGCCAAAATATCGGCGCGTCAATACCTTGTCAAGCAAAAAATCGGCGCGGAAGCAGGACGGGCCAAAGCTTGCACAGGGGATCCTCATCTCTTGGTTATCCCGCCGGCTTTTGCCCCTCCGAACCGTTCGGCAGATTCTCGGTTTGCGTCCCGGAACAACCGTGGATAAAATACTCCCGGAAAGCGTCGGTTGCGGGAGTGTGAGTGAGGGCCGTCTTAATCGGTTCAAGGTGCCCTTTTTTTGATTGCAGGCGGGAGGAGAATGACATATTTTAGAGTGATTGATTTGGATTGCCCTGATGCCTGAACCTGCTGATTACGCTGCGGGATAAGAACGTGAAATACCCGACTTCTCTCCTAAGGTTGTCGATCTGCCTGCTTTTGTGGCTTCCACCTTCCCTGCTTTCCCCGACAGGTGCGGTCGCCTGGGAGGAAATCGATCTTGACCAGGCGCCTGCGCCAGAGACATTCCCCCAGTCAGACGCGGTCATAATAAAAGACGAGGCCATCATGGAGGTCGAGCCGGACGGTGACGCCATCTTCACCCAGCACCGAATCATGAAGATCTTCTTCGATCCGGATAAGAGATACAGCCATGTGGAGATTCCCTTCAACAACAGCGTGGAGGTCCTCA
>CAYFQZ010000432.1:0-1940 GCA_964345305.1 uncultured Ignavibacteria bacterium
TGGCTACATAAGCATTTATGAATATCTCGAGCACAGATTCGATCGGCGAACCCGCTCTCTGGTGAGCATCCTGTTTCAGCTTGGTCGGGGATTAGCCACGGCTGTGTCGGTCTTAGCCGGAGGATTGATTCTTTCCACGGCTTTGCCCATTACCACCAGCCAGGCTATTATTCTAATCGGGGTGGTGACGAGCATTTATGATGCGCTGGGGGGAATACGGGTGGTTATCCTGAGCGATTTTTTCCAGATGCTCATTATTGCGATCGGAATCGGCATATGTGGGGTGGCAGCACTCTGGCTGATAGGGTGGGATGCGGCCTGGCAGGCTTTCGGCCCCGAGCGATTGAAAATTCTTGACTTTAGACGCTGGGGATTCTCGCCCGAGGGTGAGTACGCCTTCTGGCCGATGGCGATTGGAGGAATCTTCCTGTATGCTTCGTATTATGGCTGTGATCAGAGCCAGGTGCAAAGAGAACTCTCCGTGGGAAATCTGGGCGGCGTGAAAAAGTCTCTTCTTTTCAATGCCTTCGGGCGCTTTCCCGTGGTTTTCCTCTATTGTTTGATGGGCGTCTTTGTCGGCGCCGTATTCACCTCGCCCGAGTTTCTGGGAAAGGTTGCTTCCAAATTACACATGGATACAAATAGCGTTACTCAGACACTGCAGGCGGATCCGGACCGAATGGTTCCCATGTTCGTGCTCTCGTTCCTGCCGCCCGGTCTGGTCGGATTCATCTTCATTGCCATTATGTCAGCGCTGATGTCCAGCTTGGATTCGGCGATAAATTCTCTCAGCGCCGTGACCATGCAGGATTTCTATCGACCTTACGTCAAACCGGAGGCGACCGACAGACATTACCTGGTGGTTTCCAAGATTCTGACCATGCTCTGGGGGATTTTTTGTATCATCGCTGCCCTGGCCTTCGCGAACGCCGGTGAAGCTACGCGCCAGACAACAATTGTCCTGATCAATGCTGTCGGCAGCCTTCTGTACGGACCGATTCTGGCTGCCTTTATCATCGGTATGGTTTCAAAGAACATATCTTCATTTGAAGTAAAAGTTGGGGTTCTGTCCGGTATTATTCTCAATGTCGTTCTGTGGCAGATGACGACAATCTCGTGGCTGTGGTGGAACTTCACCGGTTTCGTGACTTCCATCATGGTTTCCTCCCTGCTTTCAGTGATATGGATACCCGGACGAACACAGCGGCTCGATTCCGAGCTGGTGCAATCGGGCTGGAGTTCCCTGCGAAACTGGAAAACATCTTATACCATGATCGCGATCTATTTCTTCCTGATTATTGTCGTCACGTACTTCATTCAGACGACGGCTTGATTATTCGAGGCGACGAGTTATGAGATCATCGAAAGTGATCATATTTACCGACCTGGATGGTTCGCTGCTAGACCGGGAGAATTATACATACAAGGAAGCCGAAGCGGCGCTGGAGCTTTTGAAGGCGAAAGGAATTCCGTTGGTTTTTTGTTCTTCGAAGACCATGGCGGAGCAGGAAGTCCTGAGAAAAGAAATGGGGTTAAGTCATCCCTTTATCGTTGAAGATGGCGGAGCGACCTTTATCAACAAAGATTACTTCCAATCCCGGTATTCATACCAACGGAAACTGAACAGCTACTATGTGATTGAGTACGGAATGCCATATAAAGAGATTCGCAGGATCTTGGAGCTGGCTGCCAATGAAACCGGGCTAGAGCTTATCGGGTATGGCGACCTGAGTGTTGATGAGGTCGCCGGAAAAACCGGTCTTAATCGCGAGGCCGCCAAGAGAGCCAAAAGCAGGCAATATCAGGAAACCATTATCAGCCCCTTGAGTATTGAAGGATTTAGGCGGCTGAGCGAGGCTCTCGCCGGGCACGGCCTAAAATTATCCCGAGGAACACGCTTTTTGGGGGTGATGGGCTTAAATGACAAAGGCAGGGCGGCG
>CAYFQZ010000433.1:0-1927 GCA_964345305.1 uncultured Ignavibacteria bacterium
CTCGCCGAACGACTGCGCCACCTGCCACGTCGAGGAGCGAGATCAGTATACCGGAAGCAAGAAGGCCCACGCTCTGGAGAACCTGCAGAAAAATCCGGTTTATCACGCCCTTGTGGAGACGATCACGAGCGTTAAGGAGTTTAAGGACGGCGAGATTGGTCATCTCCAGTCGTCCTATGACACCCGTGGCGAGACCTGCTACGCCTGCCACGGCACTGAAGTGACTGTGAAGGGGATGCAAACGGTCTCCAGCGAGTACGGCGAGCTGGAAGTTCCGGACCTTGAAAACTGGCCCAATCAGGGCGTGGGAAGAATCAACCCCGACGGCAGTCTTGGCGCCTGCACTGCCTGCCATACGCGCCACAGTTTCTCCATTGAGATTGCACGCAAGCCGTTTACCTGCCAGCAGTGTCATCTCAATCCCGACGTCCCGGCATGGGAAGTCTACAGGGAAAGCAAGCACGGGAACATTTTCCTTTCAATGCAGCAGAACTGGAACTGGGAGTCGGTACCATGGAAACCGGGAGAGGATTTCCGCGCCCCCACATGTGCCACTTGCCACAACAGCCTGCTGGTAAACGCAGAGGGGGATGTCTTAGTCGAGCGCAACCACGACTTCGGCGCCAGGCTGTGGGTGCGGATCTTCGGCCTGATTTACACCCATCCCCAACCGAAACGCGGCGAGACGTTTCTGATCAAGAACGAGGACGGCTTGCCCTTATCGACTACATTCACCGGAGTGCCGGCTGCCGAATACCTCATCGACGAAGCTGAGCAGACGCGGCGCCGGGATGAGATGACGAATGTATGCACGGCATGTCACGGGCATTCCTGGACAGCAGGACATTTCGAGCAGCTGGATACGACCATAACCGAGACAGACAAGATGGTGCAGGCGGCTACGCTCATGTTAGTGGATGCGTGGAACGGAGGCCTGGCCGATAAGACTAATCCGTTCAACGATGCGATTGAGCAGAAGTGGATCAGGCAGTGGCTGTTCTATGCCAACTCGACGCGCTACGGCTCGGCTATGGGCGGGCAGGACTACTCGGCCTTCAAGAACGGCTGGTGGAACCTGACCAGCAATCTGGAGGAGATGAGAGATCTGATAAAGCTGAAGCGCCAGGTTCTCAAGTAATTCTTAGACAAGTAGATACGAGGTTTTAAAATAGACGTCTCGCGATAGGCACTTAAATATTATGTAATCCCTCAGTAACAATAATCAGGATTTGATCGGATGCCATGGAAGTGTCCAAAGTGCGGCAGGGAATTCCGGAATAAGAACCAGTGGCATTCATGCGTCAAGGTATCGGTGGAGGACCACCTCGAGGGCAAACCGGAAATAATACGTGAAATTTTTGACAAGCTGGTTGTGAAGCTGAGAGAGTTCGGTCCGGTGAGGATTGACGCCGTCAAGACTTCTGTCAATCTTGCTGGGAGATCTCATTTCGGAGCTGTTCAGATCCAGAATAGCTGTATTAAATTGGGATTTCTACTCGATCGGCCGGTTGAAGATGAACGAATAATACTTACGCAGAAGATAGCCGAGGCCTTTTATAGACATGTCGTAAGACTATGCAAGCTTGAGGAGATTGATGCTCAATTGTTGAGCTGGTTGAATCGCGCATATCAGCTTCGAAGCGGCTAAAACAACTGAACCTATACCTGAACAAACTGTTTGACTTTCTCAATTTAGCTTATATATACTGAACAAAAGGATGTTAAAGGGAGGGTAAAATGCGAGCCGCAATCTTGCTCCTGGTATTGACTCCATGCTTAACCTTTGCTCAGACGGTAGAAGAAACAGACCTGTGGGAGCCGTTCAGATTCTTTGTAGGCGAATGGGAGGGCAGGGGAGAGGGAAAACCGGGCGTTTCGACGCTTGAGGCCAAGTTCAACTTCATCCTGAATGACAAGTACCTTCGGG
>CAYFQZ010000434.1:0-2011 GCA_964345305.1 uncultured Ignavibacteria bacterium
CATCCTGGTGATCGGAACGCTCTTGGCATATCAACAGATTCAGTTCATGAAAAACAAGGACCTGGGGTTCGACAAAGAGCAAAAACTGGTAATCCCTCTGGGTCGCGCGGTCCGGGCGGTGGAAAGCTTCGAGTCGATCAAAACCGAGTTCTCCAGGCACACGGGTGTGGTCGGTGCTGCTGCCTCGGCACAGTTGCCGGGCCAGCATCTGTCTTGCTGGACCACCAAGCTGGCCACGGAAAGCGACGAGAAGCTGCGGGCCATGAACTACATGTATGTGGATCACGATTTCATTCCCCAATACGGAATCGAAGTTCTCGCCGGCAGCGCATTCGAGGAGCAGAATGACGACGACCTCCAGGGAGGGTATATCATTAACCAGACGGCCGCTGGACAACTAGGCTTCTCCTCGCCCCAGGAGGCTGTTGGCAAGCGGCTGTTGGGCTGTTACGATGAGAAAGAGATGGAGATCATCGGCGTGGTCGGAGATTTCCATTACCGGGGCCTACAGTCTGAGGTTGAGCCTCTGGTGATGCTGTACCGACCCCGCATGTTTCGAAACGTCACACTTACCGTGAGAACCCACGATGTGCAGCAGACCATTGGTTTCGTAAAGGAAAAATGGCAGGAACTCTTTCCGGAGTATCCGTTCGACTACTTCTTTTTGAATTCATCTTTCGACCGTCAGTATCGGGCCGAAGAAAGGGTGGGCAAGATATTCGCCGTCTTCGCCATTCTGGGAGTCTTCATCGCCTGCCTGGGACTTCTCGCATTAGCCTCTTACGCGGCAGAAAGGCGGACCAAGGAAATAGGCATCCGCAGAGTATTGGGCGCCTCGGTGGGCAGCATCGTGGGGCTTCTGTCCAGGGAGTTCTTAATCTTGGTTGCCCTGGCAAACCTTATTGCCTGGCCCATCGCTTATTACGCCATGAGCCGCTGGCTGGAAGGATTCGCTTACCGGATAACCATTGGCCTGGGAACTTTCCTTCTTGCGGCAATCTTTGCGTTAATTATCACTCTGATTACTGTAAGCTCCCAGGCAGTAAGAGCTGCGCTTGCCAACCCGGTGGATACACTGAGGTATGAGTAGTTCGATGCTTTCAAGCATCTTTTTCATCCAGGAGAAACGAAGATGTTTGAAAACTATCTAAAAGCGGCCATGCGGAACATTCGCAGGCACAAGGGCTATTCGCTGATAAACATCGTGGGCCTGACCATCGGACTAGCAATATGTATCTTAATCTTTCAGTACGTCCAGATGGAACTAACCTACGATGGGTTTCACGAGAATGGCGATGAGATTTACAGATTCGTGGCCTCATTCCAGGAAGAGACCGGTGAATGGGATTTTACCGCTTACTCTCCCATTCGACTTGGGCCTGCTCTAGCAGAACAGTTACCTGAGGTAATTGGCTACACGCGGTTCATTAATCGAACCAGGGTGGTGAAAAGCAATGGCAGGGTGTTCAACGAGGTATTGCTTTTCGCCGATTCGGATGTACTCTCCATGTTCTCCTTCGACATGCTGAAAGGCAACCCCAGTGTGGCACTGCAGGAGAAGCATTCTGTGTTATTGAGCGAAGCCGCGGCCCAGAAGTACTTCGGCGATAGTGATCCAATGGGCAAGGCCCTTTCCATCAGGGTAGGCGACGATTTCGTTGACTTCCTGGTCAGGGGAGTGGTCAAGAACGTCCCACACAATTCTACCATCAAGTTCGATTTCCTTCTGCCTTATTCTGCTGTCCTGGATAACCTGAGTCCGCAACTGAAGGACAACTGGGCGGTCCGCGCCACGCGGACATACGTTCAGGTGGCCAAGGGCATCTCTCCCGCATTGCTGGAGCAAAAGCTGCACGGATTCGTGGACACACATCTCAGACCCATTCTGGGTGACAATCTGGATCGGGCTCGGTTCCACCTCCAGCCGCTTGAGGACATCCATCTTAATCCGCGCATAAGCTGCAGATTTGAGCCTACCAATAGTCCCACATATCTCTATATGCTTCTGCGC
>CAYFQZ010000435.1:0-1763 GCA_964345305.1 uncultured Ignavibacteria bacterium
AGACCTGCGAACGGATATCTGGTCTCTGGCTGTGGTGTTATATGAGATGGTAGCGGGGCAACTTCCTTTCAAAGGAGATTATAACGAAGCGATTATATATTCCATCTTGAATGAAGAACCGGAGCCAGTGACCGGTTTGCGATCCGGTTTGACGACGGACATGGAACGAGTTTTGAACAAAGCTCTGGCAAAAGACCCAGATGAACGTTATCAGCGGATGGAGGATGTGCTGGTTGAACTCAGATCGCTCAGAAAGAAGCTGAAATCTGGAATTGCTGCAGAAGAGGTTGCCCCAGCAAGACCCCGGCCTTCCATTGCCGTGCTGCCGTTTTCCAATCTAAGTGGGGATAAGGAGGAGGATTACTTCTGTGACGGAATGGCGGAGGAGATAATCAACGCCCTGACTCACGTAGAAGGTTTGCGCGTGGTGGCGCGAACCTCGGCGTTTTCGTTCAGAGGCAAAGAGACTGATATCCGTGAGATTGGCAGGAAGCTGAACGTGGACAAACTCTTAGAGGGCAGCGTGCGCAAAGCAGGAAATCGGCTGCGTATCACTGCCCAACTTGTCAATGTGGCTGATGGTTACCATCTCTGGTCTGAAAAATACGACCGCAACATAGGTGAGCTATGCTGTCCGGAGGACATCTTTGTCATTCAGGACGAGATATCTATGGCAATGGTAGAAGAGCTGACGGGTAAACTCTTGAGCCAAGAAAAAGCAATGATCGTAAGGCGTCATACTGAAGATTTGGAAGCTTACAACTTATATTTGAGGGGACGCCATTTCTGGAACAAAAGAACAGAGGAAGGTCTGAGGGAGAGTATCGAGTGCTTCAAGGAGGCGGTCAAAAAGGATCCGGGTTACGCATTAGCTTATGCCGGGTTGGCTGACTCATACACCACTCTCAGGGATTACACCTCTGTTTCGCCGAGGGAAGTCTATCCCAAGGCAAGAGAGGCAGTACGGAAGGCACTCCAGATTGACGGTACGCTGGCGGAAGCGCACACCTCCCTGGCACAACTGAGATTTCGGGAATGGAACTGGGAGTCTGCGGAGAAAGAATTCCAGCGAGCTATCCAGCTGAACCCCGGCTATGCCACGGCTCACCACTGGTACGCGCTGCATTTGATGTACCTGGCTCGGTTTGACCAAGCTTTAGCAGAGATGAAAAAGGCTCAGGAATTGGACCCTCTCTCTCTTGTGATAAGCAGAAATCTTGCGCTGGTGCTCTATTTCGCGCGTGACTACGACCAGGCATCAGAAGAACTGAAGAAGACACTGGAGATGGACCCGAGCTTCAGTATGACACATATGTGGCTTGCGCACGTATACCTGCAAAAGGGGATGCATAAGGAAGCCTTACGGGAGGTACAAAGAGAATCCGACATTCACAGAGACCTGGATGCGCAGGTGGAGGCATCCAAGGGAAGGGTCTACGCCAGAATGGGAAAAGAGGGTGAGGCGCGCAAGATCCTGGATAACTTGCTGAAGCGAGCCAAGGATGCCTATGTTCCCCCGATCTTTCTGGCAGATCTTCATTTTGCGCTTGGCGAAAAGGATCAGGGTTTCCAATGGCTGGACAAGGGATATGAAGAGCGCGACAGCACACTGCCTGAGATAAAAGTGGAACCGGGATTTGACTGCGTGCGCTCTGATCCGAGGTTTGCGGCACTGCTGAAGAAAATGGGACTGGAAAAATGATCGGCAAAACCATATCACATTACAGAATCATCGAGAAGCTGGGCGAAGGCGGGATGGGTGT
>CAYFQZ010000436.1:0-4604 GCA_964345305.1 uncultured Ignavibacteria bacterium
GGTATGGATGGGGGTGCGTCTTGTGCAGCAGGATCGTGCACTCGAAGCCCAGCGGCTTGAAGAACAGCGGGAGGCCGCTGCAGATCGTATCGTCGTTTCCCTGGAGAAAGTCCTCTCCGAGGAAGAGCGAAAACTGGCCGATGATCCGGTGGCCAACTTCAGTCCTCCAGCAGAAGACTTTCTCCTGATAAACATTGGTTCTGGAGAAGTCCGTGTCTGGCCGGATAATGCTCTTCTCTACTATCCGGTGATACCTTCTGGGCGCGAAGCATCATCCCGCCAGTTCGAGGACGCCGAAAGAGCTGAATTTTTGGATCAGGATTATGGGCGGGCTATCAATATCCTTCGCCCCTTTTCCAGGGCTGAAGATCCTGCCACGAGGGCTGGTGCGCAGCTGCGGCTGGCGCGGAACCTCAGAAAGGCAGGGCGCCTTGAAGCAGCCCTTGATATCTATAGTGAGCTTGCGAAGTCCTCTGATTATGGAATCTTGATTTCGGGCATGCCTGCTGAGTTAGTGGCACGTCGTGCCCGTTGTGTGTTGATGAAAGAACTGGACAGGCGGGAGCAGCTGCAGCAAGAAGCACAAATTCTCCAGGATGATCTGAAAGACAGGCGTTGGCATCTTGACCGCGCTTCTTATCTTTATTACAGCGGACATGCAGCCCAGTGGCTCGGCAAGGAGCCTGAATCCGGCACCGGACAGCATGCCTTGGCAGAAGCCGTTATATGGCTCTGGCAGAACCGGCAGGGCATTGGCTATGTCGAGCGGGGAACCTCCGGTCGCAGGTCATTTTGCATACACGGCACATCCGTCACTGTACTTTGGCAAGTGTCGAGCAGTCGGCTGGCGGCTGTTGTCGCTGGTCCCGGCTATCAGCAAAATCAATGGTTTGATTCGCTGTTCAATAGCTCTGACTTCAGTGGTGTTCGTGTCGGTTTAAGTGATTTAGATGGTATGCTGGCTTATGGAAACAAACCGATGAATGGCATTCCCGCATCCACCCGTCTCGCTTCTGTTACCGGCTTGCCTTGGAACATCACTCTCGTTAATGCTGACCTTGAAGCCAATTTGAACCAGTTTGCCCAACGCCGACGGCTCATGATGATGGGATTGGGAATGCTGGCCCTTCTCGTTATCGCGGCAAGTTATCTCATCGGCCGTGCCGTTTCCCGGGAGCTGGCAGCAGCGCGGCTCCAATCGGACTTCGTCTCTGCCGTATCGCATGAGTTCCGAACACCGTTGACGTCTATGCGGCAATTTACCGAGATGCTGGTTGAAGACGAGAATCTTCCTGCGGATAAGCGCCATAAGTATTACCACGCCCAGGAACGTGCCACCCGCCGGCTCTCCAGACTGGTAGAATCCCTGCTCGATTTCGGCCGAATGGAGGCGGGTGCCCGCCCCTACAGCTTCGAACGATTGGACGTTGGCCGGTTGGTCAAGAGTGTGGTGGAGGAGTTTAGACAGGAGTCCGACTCCAACACCCTAGTCATCGAGTGTAAAGCTCCAGACAATGGCCCTGTAGTGAATGGTGATCGAGAAGCGCTTGCCCAGGCCTTGTGGAATCTCTTGGACAACGCGGTGAAATACTCAGGCGATAGCCCTACTATTCAAGTCGATGTGGAGGCGGGAAACCAGGTGGCCATTCGTGTCCAGGACCAGGGACTTGGCATCACACCATCTGAGAGGAGGCGGATACTCCGAAAGTTCGTACGCGGCTCCAGTGCCAGGACTTGTAGTATTAAGGGAACTGGTATCGGGCTGGCCATGGTCAGGCACATCGTCGATGCCCATAGCGGTAATGTGCTGATTGACAGCGAGCCCGGCAAAGGAAGCACATTTACGATCCAGCTGCCTGGGGGAGGATGAGTCAATGGCTAAGATTCTGATCGTTGAGGATGATAAAGACATTGCTTTAGGTCTCGAGGAGGACCTGGCCCGTCACGGTTTTCAAGTCGAAATAGTGGGTGACGGTGAGAAAGCTGCGCGTCGCAGCAGAGAGTGCAGTTGGGATTTGATCATCCTCGACCTCATGCTGCCCCGAAAAGATGGCTTCGAGGTCTGTAAGGAACTGCGCCGGGACGGCATCGAGACTCCAATAATCATGCTGACAGCTAAAACGCATGAAGCCGAGAAAATTTTCGGGCTGGAAATCGGAGCAGATGACTACATCACAAAACCTTTCAGCCTCAGGGAACTGCGCGCCAGAATCCATGCTGTCCTCCGCCGGGCTTCGGGAGAATCCCTCGGCACTTATCAGTTCGGAGGCTGCGAAATTGACTTCGACAGAGGCGAAGTCCGCCGCAAAGGTAAACCTGTAGACCTGAGCGCTTTGGAGTTTCGTCTATTGACGACCTTCATCCGCCGCCGAGGACGGGTATTGAGTCGTGAGCAATTGATAGATGCGGCATGGGGGCCAGCAACCATCGTATCAGAAAGAGTGGTGGACACCCACATCCTCAACCTGCGAAAGAAGATCGAGCCGGTGCCGAAAAAACCACGCTACATCTGCAGCGTGCGGGGCATGGGCTATCGATTCGAAGGTTAGTCATCTTGACAGACTCTGGATACAACCTGGATACGACTTTGATATCGGACCATTATTATAGAGGCAGGAGGTAAGGTCCGATGAAGATTAAATTAATCACGACAGTCTCTTTGATTACAGTTCTGGGAGTCCTGCTGTCTATTGCAGGAAGTGTCCAGCAGGCCGATGATCCCGGTGTTTTGCTCCGGGCCGCCATCGAAAAAGAGGAGGTTGACGGCGACCTCCAGGGCGCCATTAACCTCTACAAGCAAATCATCGCCACATATGGAAGCAATCGTGCAATCGCCGCAAAAGCCCAGCTGCGCATCGGAATGTGCTACGAGAAGTTAGGCCTACGCGAGGCCCAGAACGCTTATCAAAAAGTGATCGAGAATTATCCTCAGCAGCACGAGGAGGTGAAAGCCGCAAAAGAGAGAATTTCCCAGTTGGCCAAGGCCTCAGCAAAAGCTCCTGGAAAGCCCAAATTCAGGAAAATCCATATACCTGCGAATCCGGGAAACGGTGTACTCTCTCCTGACGGAAAGAGGCTTGCTTTCGCATCCGAGGGCAGTATCTGGGTAGTGCCGATACCAGGAAAAGTCGATCCTGACATCGCAGGCGCCCCCGTCAGGTTAACTGAGCCGATGGGTGCCCAAAATAGGTTTAACACACTTTCTTGGTCCGGAGATGGTAAATGGATAGCTTTCAGTGCTTCCCAGAATGGCATTTATATTGTTCCGTCAGCCGGTGGCAAAGTTAAAAAGATTCCTATTCAGCAGGTTGGTAACGCTTATTACAACCGACTGAGCCTCTCACCCGATGGAAAAATATTGGCCTTTGCAGGCGACAAGGGCATCCATACCATATCTGTAGAGGGAGAACGAGGCAAACGCCTGATTGATACCTCCTGGGGGGATCCCGTTTTTTCTCCAGATGGTAAGAGGTTAGCCTATGTGAACGTTTTGGATACGAAGAGTGGATATGAATCTAGTATTTGGGTGATCGAGTCACGTGGTGGCAAGCCAACCAAGATATACAATGTGAGCGGTCTAGCGAAAGGGCCTATGTGGTCACCTGATGGTACAATGATCGCATTCATCAACGATCAGGATCCAAAACATGCATACGATAACAAGCTCTACATTATACCTGATAAAAAATCTATCTCTGGATCGATCAGTCCCTTGAAGATAGAACTTCCCCATGAGATTAATCATCTTCCGGCCGGTTGGACGTCTCAAAATAGTATTGGGCTTCTTCTAGGGGATCCAGCCTTGGATGTAATTTACACCGTGCCTTCGTCGGGCGGAATAGCGACTCAAGTGAGCCTTGCTGGTTTGACCGTTAATCATCCCAGGTGGTCGCCGGATGGAGGACGCATCTTCTTCAGAGGTTACGGAATCTATTCAATTCCCTCAGATGGTGGTAAAGTAGCAACAATCTTAACCAATCGAGAAGAACTTTACGAAGCAACGGCTGGTGGAGGAAACAATGTATCACCTGATGGAAAAAAGCTCGTGTTTTCTGGCGCCAGAAATATTGCCAAGAGGGATGATGAAGATTCTCATGTTGAAGTCAACATTTACACGATTCCCGTCGAGGGGGGAGAAGCGACACAGATAACAAGTTTTCCTTGGGACCCAAAAAATCCTTGGAAAGGTCAAGCCCGATTTCCCTGTTGGTCTCCTGACGGAAAACGGATCGCTTTCATCCGCGACCACATGAACAAAGAAAACAACCATGTCATGAATATCTTCGTTGTGCCTTCCGCTGGAGGCGAGCCTCATCAGATTACTTCCGAATTACACCGAGTGGCATGGGCAGCTATCGACTGGTCTCCAGATGGAAAGCAAATCGCTTATTTTTCACGGGACAAATCTATAAACCTCCTCACGCTAGAAGGAAGAACTGTCAGGACTTTGGTGAAGGTCGACAGTATTAGTGGTCACTGGGAGCTATCTTGGTCTCCTGACGGGAAAAAGATTGCTTATTCCTGCAAAGGAAGAATTTATACGGTTCCCATAGGGGGCGGCCAGCCTGTTGAAGTGAAAACGGGTCTGGACGCAGAGGCGTCTA
>CAYFQZ010000437.1:0-3649 GCA_964345305.1 uncultured Ignavibacteria bacterium
GGAGTACCCGGTCATCTCTACCCAAGCGGTCAACAACAAAGGAATCGATCTCCTCCTTTCCAAGGTCTTTGAGCATAAGGAGTTCATCGTAGAAAACCATCACTTTGACAGACACCGAAAGGCACAGATAAAGACGGAGATCCGGAAGATCATCGAACTCAGGGTGAAGGACATCATTGGCGAAAAAATACTGGTCTCTCTGGACCTGGATGCAATCGTAGAGAAGATCTTCAACCGGGAGGACGACCCGTATTCCGTAGGGGAAAGGATTCTGAGAGGAGTGAAAATAACCAACTCCAGACAATAAGAAGACTTTGCCGACTGCTCAATCTCTGAGCGTTGACTTTTGGCTGTTCCCGTCGTAGATTCCTTTGGGACTGATCTCGGGAAATCGGAGGAATCGAGAACTCGAAAGAGGTGATCTTATGTCAAGCCAGAAAGGATCAGACGAAATTACTCAGCAGCGCAAAAAACGGAAGGAGGGGGTCAAACAAACCAAGTCTCCTGCGGACAGAAAATTCATCACGGTTTCAGGCGAGCCGATTGAGGAGCTGTACACTCCGCTGGATATTGAGGGCTTCGACTACAAGAGGGATCTGGGCTTTCCTGGAGAATATCCATACACTCGCGGGGTGAGAAAGAACATGTACCGTGGGCGGCTGTGGACCATGCGGCAGTTTTCCGGCATGGGGACTCCCCGCCAGACCAACCAGAGATACCACTTCCTCCTGAACAGAGGGCAGACCGGCCTGTCGGTGGCATTTGACCTTCCCACCCTGATGGGATGGGACTCAGACCAACCGCTCTCCCTGGGAGAGGTGGGTATCTGCGGAGTGGCCATCGATTCGCTGCAGGATATGGAGATACTCTTCGATCGGATCAAACTGGATGAGATCTCCACCTCCATGACCATCAATGCTCCTGCCTCCATTCTGCTGGCCATGTACGTCGTTGTGGGCGAAAAGCAGGGTATCCCTTCGGAGAAGCTTACCGGGACCGTGCAGAATGACATCTTGAAGGAATACATAGCCCAGAAGGAGTGGATCTTTCCTCCGGAACCTCATATGCGCTTGATCACCGATCTGATTGCCTTCTGCACCGATCACGTGCCCAAGTGGAACACCATCTCCATATCTGGCTATCACATCAGGGAGGCGGGCTCCACCGCTGTGCAGGAGCTGGCCTTCACCCTGGCGGATGGTTTTGCCTACGTGGAGGCGGCCATCAAGGCGGGACTGGATGTCGATGCTTTTGCTCCGAGGCTGTCGCACTTCTTCAACGCTCATCTGGACTTTTTCGAGGAGATAGCCAAGTATCGGGCCGCCAGGCGCATCTGGGCCAGGCGTATGCGGGAGAAGTACAAGGCCAAGAAGCCGGAATCCTGGCTTTTGAGGTTCCATACTCAGACTGCCGGATGCAGCCTCACCGCCCAGCAGCCGGAGAATAACATTGTCCGCACAGCGTTCGAGGCCCTGGCCGGAGTTCTGGGAGGCACCCAGAGCCTTCACACCAACTCGATGGATGAGACCTACGCCCTTCCCTCCGAAAAGGCCGTTCATATCGCCCTGAGAACACAGCAGTTGATCGCCTACGAGAGCGGGGCGGCAAATACCATCGACCCACTGGCCGGCTCATATTTCGTGGAGTCCTTAACCAACAAGATGGAGGAGGACGCGGAGAAGTATTTCGAGGAGATAGACAGACGCGGCGGTGTGCTCAAATGCATCGAGGAGGGATATTTCCAGAGGGAGATCGCTGAGGCAGCCTATCGCTATCAGAAGCAGATAGAGAGCAAGGACAGAATAGTAGTGGGGGTAAACGAATTCGTCCTGGAGGATGAGAAGGTGGAGATTCCCATCCTCAAGATAGACCCGGAGGTGGAGAGAGAGCAGGTGCGAAACGTCCAGAAAGTGCGGGAGAAACGAGACAACGACAAGGTGAAGCGGTCGCTGGAGAATTTGAAGAGGGTCGCGCAAGGCACGGAAAACACCATGCCCGCTCTGATAGAATGCGTCCGCTGCTACACCACCGAAGGCGAGATCTGTGACGTTTTGCGCGAGGTATTCGGAACATATGTGGAACCTCCGTTGATTTAATGTGCGAGAACTCGTAGGCGGAGCACCCTGCTCCGCCACAAATCAGTCTGGGCTGGGAGCCCCGTCTACGAGGATGGAAAGTTTTTTTCATTTCGTAGGTCGGGCACCCTTGCCCGACCTCAATTAACCTGATATGAGCAAACCCACGAGGTTCTGCTTGCCAGGAAACTGTTACTTCGTCACCACAGTTGTCAAGACTCGGAAGGACTTGCTGAGGGACCCAGCCGTGTGCTCATTGATAATCGAAGACCTGAAGTTCTATCGCAAGAAGCACGGTTTCTTGCTTCATGGATACGTTATCATGCCGGACCACCTCCATATATTAATATCTGCACAAGGGAATGCTACGATATCGCAAATCATGCACGACCTCAAAAGCCATACCGCGCAAGAGATAAACCTGACTCTCGACAGACAAGGTCCGTTTTGGCAAGAGGGGTTCTATGATCACATCATCAGAGATGAGAGGGATTTCCAGAGGAAAATTGATTACATCCACAAGAACCCACTGACGTCTGGTCTGGCCACGGAGATATCAGACTATCCCTTTTCGAGTTTCAGAAACTACTACGTGGAAGATGATTCTATGATCGAGGTGGATAAAATTACATGGTGACTTGGCGGGGCTGGGAGCCCCGCCTACGAAAAAGGAAAGTTCCTTTCATTTCGTAGGTCGGGCACCCTTGCCCGACCGAAGATGGGAGAGACTATGGAACGAAAAATCAGAATTCTTTTGGCCAAGCCCGGCTTGGACGGGCACGATCGGGGGATTAAAGTAATAGCTGCCGCATTTCGCGACGCGGGATTCGAGGTAATCTACACCGGCTTGCGTCAAACACCGGAGACTATAGTAGAAGCCGCCATCCAGGAGGACGCGGATGGCATCGGAATGAGCATCCTGTCCGGCGCACACATGACGTTGTTCCCCCGCGTGCTGAGCCTTCTGAAGGAGAAGAAGGCGGAGCATATCCTTCTTTTCGGAGGCGGCATCATCCCCGAGGAAGACATCGGCAAGCTGAAAAACATGGGCGTGGGAATGCTCTTCACCCCCGGAACCACCACGGTCGAGGCCATCGAATACGTGAAAAAGGAAGTTGGGAAAAGGCAGAAAGAGGAAAAAATCCTTTAGCCCGCCCTCTCTGACCGCGCTCATCTTCCCTGGTGAGATTCCGGTCAGGACCAAGAATCGTTCTGTCACGTGGGCCCCGAGAGCCCACCGTCTCCACGATCTAGCTTACCTGATAGCCGCTTGGTGCCAAACACATTCTTCCGCGAACCTTCATTTTCCTGTTGAATCGGGGCAGAAAATCCATAAATTATAAGGTTGCGCGTGCTGTAGGAAATTCGTGCCGCACGATCACGCAGCAAATTACAGACGGGTTACTAACCTCAAAACCGAAGTGGAGGAGTCATGACCTATAATATGGCCGAAAGTCAGCAGGCGGTCAGGGATATGGCCAGGGAGTTTGGAAAGAAACATATAGCGCCGATTGCAGTCGACATGGACAGGAAGCCGCCGGAGTTTCCGCGGGAGCTGTTCAAGCAGATGGCGG
>CAYFQZ010000438.1:0-2789 GCA_964345305.1 uncultured Ignavibacteria bacterium
TAAGATAGTAAAACATCAGTTCGAAGGCTATTCAACCGGGCCTACCTTCCCAGAATCCGAAGGACTGAAATGAAGTAACGTCAGAAGGAGTACGATTGCGAAATGTCGTAAGTCAAACAATGAACTTGGAAAGACTGCTAAATAAGCAAACGATATTCTTCTTTAGATTCGAGTGTAGGTCCTGAAACTACGACGAGGAGGCGACCTTGAAGACCAAATTGATGGCGGACGCGGTTGGACTAGAAGAGGAATTTAAGACGGATTTCGGACTGTTCGTTAGCCTATCAGAAGAACAGTTTGAGACTCTTGCGAATTGGCTAGGCCGTATGGGATCGTATTGGGCCGATATGAAACAAGCAGACATTGACAACTTAGTGACAGAAATGCAACTAGAGAGAAGACACGTAAACAGTGTATTGAAGGCGATCTACTACCTACATAAAGCGGCAAAACAGTCCAAGGACAATGCTTCAGACATAATGGAAGACTTCCAGGAAATGGATCTGATCCAAGCCGATCAAGTCGGGAAAGCTAAGAATCGTTTGACTAGAGTCTTTGAATTGCTTACGCCCGCGTCTGAGGTTGAGAGCGATTTGACGTATTGTAGGCTTATCTTGCCTAATATAACTGGAATTCAGGCGGTTGCCGATCTGCGGATGCGTGTCCGCGAAGAATTTGAAAGTGATGAGGAAAAACCTGAGGAGTACCGGCCTCAAATGGCCTCCCTTCTCCCTGTCGGGCTCTGCAGGCTGACACTGAAAACTGGTAATGTTGAGAGTCATGCAACGTTTCAAGTCACACCTAAACAGTTGGACTCTCTAATTGGACATCTTATCGCACTTCAAAAAACGGTTTCGCTCTTGTCAAACGAAGCTAAGAATCGGGGTAAGGACAATGCCTAAGAAACCGCGTAAGACATCCAAACCTAATGAGAGTGAAACGCCTGGTGCTGACAATAAGAAGCCCGATCCAATCGAGTATTCGCTGCATCCGGATCTTGAACTAGAGAAGGACAGGATTCCCGAATACCTCGACAAGTCATTTGTAGCTTCACTGTCTCAGAAGAGAATGTGGGATACCTTAAACATACTCTTCCCCTCAGCTGCTCGGCAGACGAGTCCGTTCGGCGAACTTAAGCCTGGTGCATCCTATCTACTGGATCCAGATCTTCTTCGAGATGTGTCCTTGGAGGATATCTCTGAGATTCCTCAAGTACTCTCGATTTCAGCTCCTAGACCGGTGTCATTCGATCCTATCACGACAGACGATATCTCATTGGGCAAAGCCGAAGACTACGGTATCGTGAGGAGGCTCGCTGAGCTACTGGAGAAGGAGACCAAACGTGCTGACGAGTTGCAGAAGAAGATTGCTTCATATTCAGAAGCAACCTTCTTGGTCGAGCGAATGGACTTGATGCAGGATCAACTTAAGAAAATCGATGTGATTAAGCAACAGAATGAAGAACTGAAAAAGGATCATGAAGAACAACAGGAAATATTGGCTGGTACGCAGTCAAGAGTAGACGATCTTCGGCGAGAACTAGCCACCAAGGATGACCTGCTGGCTCTAAAGGAAGCCGCGCTTTCCGGAGCAGAAGACTATTTCAATAAGATAACACATCTTGCGAAAGCCGGAGTGCTGCACGCTCGGGCCAGACTGCTCTCCCTTTGGTTCTCAGTTTTCTTTGTGGCTATGCTTCTGTGTTCTGCGAGCGGCGTACGGATAATCGACCTTGGATGGAATGCGGTGTTCTTGGCATTCGCTATCGCTTTTTATGTCGTGTCGTGGGTAATCAAGTCGGAATATAAGAGTGGGAGTAAAAACAGTGATGCTAGCGGCAACGCCGGCTACAGCGGAGACAGTTCTAATCGTCAAGTTCCTTAAGTGGTTATTGCAGTTTGCGGTCTTGAACCTCTTGGCGATAGTATTGTTGGCGATAATAGTGTTCGTACTTTGGTTTCTCTGCAGGCTAGCAGGATCATACCTTCAAGAGCGGGAGTTGAATGCATTTTGCGAGACGATAAAGGAACTCGCAGACAATCCAAAAGAAGGACTGCTAGTAGAATTCGCAGTTTGGCGCAAGGATAGGAGAGCCGCAAGGCTCACCAGCCTGGCCGTAGTCGGAGTTGTTGCATTCACGATAATCGCATTTACCGGGGCGGAAACTTGGCCGGTAGCCATGATTAATCGTCTCTTTGGGCAGAAACCGCTACCTTCATCCGACATAGCTGAGGCAACTCAAATGGTTGCACTGATCTGCGTAACAGCTGCTGCCATGACAAACATGCTGTTTCTTTTAAGGTCGGGTAGGGAGAACGCTTTAGCCAAAGAAGGAACGGCGAGACAAGAAGCATTGCGTTTGGCGCGCGATTCTTCCACGACACCGGAGGATTCACAGTAGTCGCTCGCAAGTGAGATACTATAACGGGGACTTGTCTTCCTGCGCTAGTTTTCCACTCGTTGCCGATAACAACTCACATCACTCGTAACTTCCAAACTCCAACACTACTCCGCCCCAAATGTGTTAGCCGCCAGGCAGGATGAAACCGGGCTCTGGAGAAGTCAGTTTCTTGAGACGGAGATGCACAGACCTTCGGAATGAGGAGGTGGCTTTATGAGGAAATATCACGCGTCGCTGGTGATGGCTTATGTGGTAATACTTACGCTCGGCCTTGTCGGCTGTGGCACAGAGGAGATTACGCCCACGCCAAGGCCGACTACACCACCTGAAAGGGAGGTAACCATGGATTGGTCATTGACGAGCACCGCGTTTTCTCAGGAGGCTGCGA
>CAYFQZ010000439.1:0-3291 GCA_964345305.1 uncultured Ignavibacteria bacterium
ACATCGATTGAAGGTAACCCTGCTGATCCTTTGAGGCCGTCGGCCAATGGCGGCCAGCGAATACAAATCATCGGCAGCGGCTACAATCGCTTTACGGAAGTTGAGTTCGAGCGTGTGACGGACCACGGAGCCAGAGGCTTCATTCGAGTAAGAGCCGATGCGGTATCGGCCGACGGCACGATAATCGAGGTCGTGGTTCCGGACGAGGCGGTTAGCGGCAGTGTGTGTGTCTCAGGGGCGCCGGGAGCAGGCCTGTTCCTGCAGATTACTCCGACGATTCGCCAGACCTTGCCGGCCGATGGTTACCCCTCGTCGGTCAACTTTGACAACCCGGTCGAGGGATCGTGGTGGTCCCTGTTCGGCAGCGGCTTGGTGGAAGGAGATATGCGGGTAACCTTCGGAGGGATATTGATTAATGACAACTCGGTCTCAACTCTTGTGGATACCATCGATGGCACATTCCGCTCAAACGGCCGTCTGGCCCTGATCGTCCCCGAGCGTGCCTTGGCCGGCCCGGTTCGAGTGGAGACGGCCGGCGGATGGTTCCAGGTAGATACGATTCCAGTTGCCTCGCAGGTGGCGGTGGGTCTGGATGAGATCGAATCGACGGCATTGAGTGGTACGCCGGTCGACGTACTGGCCCCATCGGCGAATACCGGCCAGTTGATCACGTTGCATGGTTACGGTTTTACGGGCAGTTCAAATATTATATTCCCAGCAGTCGCTGAAGACGGGACGCGTGGCCAGATTGTCACACGTCCGACAGCGGTTGCAAGTGTCTCTGAGATGACGGTCCGTGTCCCTGCGTTGGCGGTGACCGGTCCGGTTACGGTCTCAGGCTCCGGGACCAGCGTTCATCTTCAAATCGTTCCGACGCTGGATGGTATAAGCAGCGGCTCTGTTCTAACGCCCGGCGCGGCGATTCGTCTTTCCGGCAGCGGCATTCCCGAGGGGGGTGGGGGGTTTGGAGAGGCTGTCACCTACAGTTTTGGAGCCGGCGTCATAACCGACCTCGACGGCCTCCTGGGTCCGGATGTCTTCAGTGCCCTGGATGTGGCCCTGGAGATAAACATCGATGTGCCCGTTGCGGCTACCGGATCTGTTGTGACGGTCAGCACGGCCGGCGGTACGGCGCGGCTCGAACTTGCCGATATTGCTGCCTCGACCGTGGCGGCCGAGAGTCAGGGTGACGAGGCCACCACAGATGGTGTAGGGGGTACGCTGGGTACGGCGTATGACCTGACGGTGGATCCCAACCGTTTGTTGACGGTGACCGGCCGGATCGATTCGGGGAGCGCCACGCCGTCCGACGACGTTGATCTTTACCACCTGGTCGGCGCCGAGGCCGGTGGGATCCTCAGTACTTCGGCGACAGGGGCTCAGCCCCCCTATCAACGTTTTCGCTTGTTTGATGAGGCGGGCACCGCGTTAAGCGGCGTCGCATCCTACTTCAGCCATTTTGTGCTGCCCGTCGCGGACGACTACTACCTGGGCTATGCATGCCATCCCAACAACAGCTACAACGTGGTTGACGGTTCCGGAACGAGTGGCGGCTACAGCTATTACGCCGGCGACTACACGCTGACCTTACGCTATGCCGACCCGCACGTGACGAGCCTTGGCATTGTTGCCACAGCGACCAGGGGCGTCCCGGCGGACGCGAGCATTGCCT
Organism: uncultured Ignavibacteria bacterium; assembly: GCA_964345305.1. Lineage (GTDB taxonomy): Bacteria > Zixibacteria > MSB-5A5 > MSB-5A5 > SM1-73 > SM23-73-3. The sequence continues at coordinate 1,673 of CAYFQZ010000439.1, forward strand.
CTGCGAACGTCGGCCAGACGATCACGATCACGGGCGAGGGTTTCGATGCCACGACGCGGGTGCGTTTTACGGCGTTTAAAAGCCGTTATCCCCAGAATGGTCTGTTTGAGCGGGAGGTGGTTCCGACGAGCGTTGCGGCCGATGGGACCAGTCTGGAGGTGGTTGTTCCGGTCGACGCGGTCACCGGCCCGGTGCGTCTAACGGAGGAGCCTGGGGGGGTGATCGTGCAGATCGTTCCTGTGTTGGACGACATCGACGTGACGAGTAATTCTTATAGTGACGGGGCCAACCTGCGGCTGATAGGCCGAGGCTTTACCGACGGGGCCCAGAGGCTGATTTTAGGCTCGGAGATCGGTGCCGGGGGCGCTGTAGAGGTCACGGACCTCTGGGACTTTGCCGGCCCCAGTGCGTCCTGGGCCTATATTGACGGCCAATACTATCATAATGGCCTTGCGAATTTTGGCCTGCCGGCGGATCCGCCGTCCGGTCCGGTGAAGATTCGGACGCTTGGCGGCAGTTCGGAAGCCTTCCCGATCACGCTTACGGGGATTGCGGCGGGCACGACAGCCGAGCGAGGCACGCCGACCGATGCGGCCTTGCCCTCTGCCAACGTGCGTGAGGCGATCACGCTGGAAGGATCGGGCTTTGACAACACGACGGATGTTATATTCCCGGTTCTGGCCTCTGAGTGGGACCTTCCCGGCACGGAGATCGTGAATCCGTCGCAGGTCTCGGCCGACGGTACGAGCCTTCAGGTGATCGTTCCTGACCGGGCTGTGACCGGGGATATTCGCATCGCGGGCGCCGAAGACAGCTTCTACCTGCAAATCGTCCCGACGATCGTACGGGTATTAACACCTACCAGCTATTCAACTGGTCACAACCTCCGCATCCAGGGTAGTGGATTCATAGAAAATGATGTTATAATAACTCTCGGCAATACCATTCTTCTCGATACGGGCCCGTACATCGGCCCTGATGTGGACAATGCCAACATTTCTGATTTGGAACTGAAGGATCGTGACGACAATGATGGTATCACGTTGCGTATACCGCCAAATGCAACGGATGGACCTTATATCGTGCAAACCACCGGAGGCTCTGCAAAGTTCGGCGTAGTAATAGATCTTGGCGTGGTCATCCAGGAGGAGCGGACCGATAGAACGGTAGCTCCCGGCGAACAAGAGTTGTTCAAAGCCGTGTCTTCCGTTGATGGATGGTTCGATTTCGATGTGACATTCACCTCGAATGCGGCCGATCTGATTGTACTCGATCCGGCAGAGACTCCCATGACGCTCGTTGAATTCAGTGATACGGGCACCGATGTCCATATGAGAGTAGCCATCAACCAGGGGGATACTCTGTTCCTCCAGGTCAACGGAGTGGGAGTACCGGCTTCCTACGAGGTAGTGGCTATCAACCACGACCGCTTTGATGACCCCATTGGTCCTGAAAGCGGTGAGTTCTCTGGAGATTACGGCATCGATCCGGATGGAAGGAACGACACGCCGGATGTTGCTACTGATTTTGAGCCAGCTTCCTATGTCTTTGAAGAGGGTCTTTCCATTACTGGTCCCGATCCTGCCGATGTCGATTGGTTCACATGGACGATGCAGGCT
>CAYFQZ010000440.1:0-4422 GCA_964345305.1 uncultured Ignavibacteria bacterium
ATCCCTTGAGTTCCTGTATGATTTCGACGACAGCGAAAACTACAATGTGAATTCGGAAACAGCATTGATATCTGCCGTGAGTGACTATCTATCGCTGAAAGCGAGCTATGTCATGAAGCATGACAACCAGCCTGTTCCTGAAACGCTCGAACAGACTGACACAATTCTCTCGCTCACTCTCATAGTCAATTTCTGATCATCCGAGCCTGGCCTCTGCTTTAGACATTCCAAATAGGAGGGCTTAAGAAGCTCAACAAGAATAGATACGGAATTACCTATAACTGCCTGACAGCGTGACTAAGTTTCGGGAGCCCGGCCCACAGAAAATTGGCAACGCAGGTTATACACGAGCACACTGTTGAAAAACTTTTGGTGAGCGACCTTGACCATTTTTGCAAAAGTTTCTTAGTGAAGCGGAGCGCGGAAAATTGTCCCGCCATGGCGGGATTTGAGGCGTAAGCCGAGTTCTCCAATCACACCATCGTCCAAACGGTTCCGTTGTGTAATGGGTAGCCAGGGATTGAGGATGAGAAAGGGGATAATAAGCCGCCAAGGGCCTCGGCAATGTTACAATAACGATTGACCAAAAGCCGTCTGGGCACGCTTGACTAGAGCCTCGATTGATTAAAAATAAAATAATGTCCGGCAAGGCCCATGATGGGCGAATCGCATAGGATACCGACAGGCCATGCCAGACTTTGCAGATTCGGCAAGAATTCTTTCCTTGGAAATCCTCGCGCTATCTTAATTTCCGTGTGCTTCTTTCAAAGCATTGACATGGAACTTCTGGATATATTCTTTGACCATCCTCCGTGCCGAGAACCTCGACGCGCTACTCTTTATAGTTTCCTTCATCAGCTTAACCCACCCGTGGGGAACACCATCCTCCGAAACCTCATAATAAAGTGGGATGACCTCCTCTTCTAGAATCCGATAGATCGCCTCAGCGTCTGCCTGATCCCGGTTCTCGCCCACATCTTCTTTGCCAAAGGCCCAACCATTCTTCCCGTTGAACCCCTCCACCCACCAGCCATCCATGATGCTCAGGTGGGGAACCCCGTTTAGGGCAGCCTTCATTCCACTGGTTCCGCTGGCCTCCATGGGTGGCAGGGGATTGTTTAGCCAGACATCGACGCCGTGGACCATGTATTGTGCAAATTGCTCCCCATAGTCTTCCACAAAGGCGATCCGTCCCCCCAGTTCGGGATCACGTGCCGCATTGAATATCCTTTGAAGTATCCGTTTGCCCGGGTCATCTGCTGGATGGGCCTTGCCAGCAAATATAATCTGTATCGGCCTCCATCGATCATAGACGAGGTTTTTTAAGCGTTGCATATCGTGGAAAATCAGGTCCGCCCTTTTGTAGGTCGCAAAGCGGCGGGCGAAACCGATGGTCAATATTGACGGATCGAGCAATGTCCCTGCGCCTAAGACGATAGAAGCACTCACACGGTCTTTTGCCCAGCGCTGGCGTGATCGCTCTCGTATGGCATCAATCAATTTGATTTTTAGCCAGTAGTGGGTCCTCCATAACTCATCGTCCGGGATGTCCTCGATGAGCTCCCACACGACTGGGTTGTCATGATCCTCCAGCCACTTGGGGCCGAGATATTTGTTGAAGAGGAGTTCCATTTTCGGCTCAATCCATGTGGGAACGTGAACGCCGTTGGTCACATAATCGATTGGAACCTCTTCTTCAGCTAAATCAGGCCAAAGACTCTGCCACATCCGACGCGCTATCCGAGCATGTTGTTTGCTGACACCATTACGATATCCGGACATCCTGAGAGCAAAAGCGGTCATGTTAAAGCCTGCATGTGGCTCACTCGGGTGGATTCCCAACTGCAGGAAGGCATCGTGATCCAACGCAAGGGCCGGCCAATAGGAGTGAAAGTATTTTTCCATCAATTGGAATGGGAATACATCGTGGCCTGCCGGAACGGGAGTATGGGTTGTGAAGAGGGTAGTAGCTCTGATCTGCTCAACGGCTTCATCGTAACTCAACCCCGTCTGAATTCTATCTCTGATCCGTTCCAACAGGGCAAAGCCTGCATGGCCTTCATTCAGATGCAGCACCAAGTGTTTGATCCCAATCGCCTCCAAAACCTCTGACCCACCAATGCCAAGGACGATTTCCTGGCGCAGGCGTTGCTCGATATCGCCAGTGTAAAGGCGGGCTGATATCTGTCTGTTCCAAGGATCGTTGGCCTCGATATCCGTATCCATGAGGTAAAGGGGGACCCGGCCGACTGCTATCTTCCATACAGCCACGTATATTGGTGGCTCTATCAAAGGAACTTTGACCACAAACTGCTCTCCCTTGTCGTTCAGGACTCTGGATATTGATGCAGCATCTCGGTCAAGACTTTGATCTATATTTTCTTGCCAGCCGTCCTCACGAATGCACTGGCGCATGTATCCTCCCGGATACATAAACCCTACAGCCACCAGAGGCACTCTAAGATCACTGCATTCCTTAACGTAATCACCGGCCAAGAAGCCCAATCCACCGGCATAAAAGGGCAAGGAATGGTGCAGTCCATATTCAGCGGAAAGATAGGCGATCGCGTTGATGTTCACGTCGGGGATCTCATCCAATAAGGAGTATTGCCTGCCGACATCTTTTCTGAATTGAGCGAGCACCACAGCATAGTGACGCACATAATCAGTGTCGATGGCGGCCGATTCCAAAAACTCTCCTGGAAGTTCCTTGAGCATCTTATCCGGATTATGGCCGCTCTGCTTCCATGCCTGACGGTCCAGCCTCTTAAAAAGCATTCTCGCAGCAGGATGCCAGCTCCACCAAAGGTTCTCAGCGAGCTCGCCCAGTCCAATAAGACGTTGTGGAAGGTGTGGAAACAGACTGCCGTTAGCTTCTCTCTCTATCATTTCTTTCCCTAGCCTCCTCGCTTGCTTCAACAGGCTCGACTCCAATGGCCTCCAGCGCCCGAGTTGCATTCTCAGCTTTTGCCAATGCTTTTGCGGCCCGCCGGGCAGCCCTGGTTGCCTGTTCCCGGGCCTCCTTTGCAGCTGCCGCTATCTTTGCCATGGTTTCTTGTTCAGCGCCTGACAAGGCCGCATCCCGCATGTCCCGAAGCTTATCATCTGCTTTCTCAGCAGCCTCGGCAGCCTCCTTTTCCGCTTCCTTAGCCTTCTTTCTAGCATCGGCAGCCGCATCAAGCGCCGCAGCCGTCTCGCCCGCTTTCCCTTCCTCAGGCTCGGCTTCGAGATCAATGTCCTCGGCAGCCAAGACCAAAGCCACGACTGGTAATCGAGCGAGAATCTCGGAGACAGGAGTACCAAATCGGTCCATCAGTTGATTTCTGCGAAGCCGAAATGGAAGAAAGACCAAGGCTGCGTCGACCGAACTCTCCACTATAGCGTCAGCACCGGCCGCGGCTAGAACCTCTGGTTCGGCTTCAATCCGCACGTCCATGAGAATCTGGCGAAGCTCCTCAACGCTCTGTTCTGAACTACCTTCGTGGTCAGCGGAAAGAACCCTGATTCTTGCTTCGTCCCACGCTTCGCTTCGGGTCATCAAGTGTGCCAGCAGAAGCATCATACGGCTGGTAGCATCACCCCACCACCAGACATCGATGCGTCGCTTTTCGGAGGGTACTGCCTCAAGAGATGCCCAGGCGTCTTCCTCTGCATCCAACACGATGATATTACAGCCAAGCCTATAGGCTTCGCGGAGATTGCGTACATACCGGAGCTCGCCAAGGCCACGCATCCCTTCAGGAAAGTCTTCAAGCCAGTTGAGCAGGATTGTGTTCGCCCTCAGGGGACCGACACCAAAAGCCTGAACGAGCGTATGGACCCCGACCTGGAGATTGGGAGCGACCAGGATTAGAGGAAATGCTTTTAGGCCTTGCCTGGCGAGACCCTTATGGAGTTCTTCCTCTGCTTCCTCCCGGAGCTTCAGCATCTTCACGCCTTCTCCTACCAGAATTCGGACTGCGGTGGTAAGGCCACTGCCGCCTTCGATCCATGAAGCAAAACGAAGGAGCTGTTGACGCCTGTGGGATTCATCAGAGAATGCAAGTAACTGAGGGCGCCAGTCCCGGGGATGCTCTGGCTCAGCAGCAGCTGCGAGAAGATGCTCCCGCAAGCGTTGAAGGTGATAGGAACGGGTGCTGTCAGCCCAGCGCGCCGGGCCGGCAGTGCGTTTGAGATACTGATAAATGGCAAACAGAACCGCTATCGCGATGGCGCCAGTTGCCACATCAATGGCTAGCATTGCTCCGAGGCACACCAAAAAGCCCGACAGGCTGAGTCGATGGTCGAACCAGCGGAACCTTGGACGGAAAGAGGGGCTGGATGCACGCGCTTCGTAGAAGGTAGCATAATTGAGAAGACCGTAGGAAATCAGAAAGAACATGGATACGACCGGGGCGATGAGATTCAGTTTTCCCAGACCAA
>CAYFQZ010000441.1:0-2027 GCA_964345305.1 uncultured Ignavibacteria bacterium
CATTCCGATGTCCTCGCGTAGGCGATGGCAATTCACACAGCCATTGGGTTCTTCGTCCTGAATGGTGATGCCCGGGATCTGCGGCAGTTCCTCTACCACCGGCAATTCTTCCTCCACCCCCTTCTGTGTGATGCTAGGTTCTTTCGCTTGCCTGACGAAAACCAGGTAGCCAAGGAGTAGCGCTCCGACGAGCGCAAAGATTAAGATCGGTTTCATTTCTCACCCTCCCTTCTAATCTATCTCAATTCACAGCTGCGGCAACCAAAACCTAAATCACAAGAAAGAAAAGACGTGTCTCTTGGCTGTCCACACTCAGGGCTCGCCCGGACTACCGCTGAAGTATCAGCAGTGTATCACCCCCTTTCAACTTGAGTCGTGGCTCACGGCCCACTATATGAAGTTCAGTCCATCCCAATCAAACCATCGGCCGACTCGCAAACACCCCATCCCAGCCGAAGCTGGAGGAATCTGCGCTACCCGAGATACCGAGGCCTCAGGCCCCATTGTGGCTGACTTCAATGCTCGTTCCCTCTAGGGGAAATTGTTAGCGCGAATCTTCTGTTGGACAAATATGAGCCGCTGAGCAGCCATCGCCGGCCAATCTCAGGGAGCAGACCTGTCTGGACCCTAAGCGTTTGTGCCAGCTAATCGAACTGTCTGCCGAGCCAATTTCAGGCTGTCGTTCATGGTTAAGGGAGGTTGCATAAGTGGAATCTCCCATTGGGGATGACAGCCATGGCCCTGGTCTTCAGAAAACCCTTTCTGAACAGCGATGATAGAGAACCAGTTTCAGGTGGATTGGGACAACCTGTCATGTCCTCCGGCAACTGCAACCGCTGTACAGGGACCCAGGGCTTCGCGACACGCGGGTTGACCTTGAGGGAGCGATTGGACTAACTTGCTTAGTGTTTGCAGGCGGGACGGCCTTTTCCAGCGCTCAAGGTCATGTTTGGATCACGCGCGGGGGACGTAACAGCAACCTACAGGAGCTAGGCTGCCTGCCGGTTTGGAAGGAGAGAGAAGGTATGAGCAATTCGGTTGCCCCAGTTGCCCGTGAGACGATCCTTACAGCCCTCAGAGCAGCGCTAGAACCCTTGGATTATACCTACGCCATGTGGGAAGGGGGTGCGGCCGCCTTTGGGCGCGTGGATGAATGGTCAGACATCGATGTCCAGATCGATGTCGACGATGACCGAGTGGAGGATGCGTTTGCCGTGATCGAGGAGACACTCCAGACGCTCTCCCCTATCGAGCTGAAATACAGGGTCCCCGAACCCACCTGGCACGGCCATTCGCAAGCCTTTTACCGACTGAGGGACGCCAGTCCGTTCTTGCTGGTGGACACGGCCATCATGAAGCACAGCAGCGCGGACAAATTCCTGGCAAGGGAGATCCACGGCCAGGCAGTCTTTCATTTCGATAAGTCGAATCTATCCTCCCCTCAGGCGTTTGACTGGGGTGGTTTAAAAACCCGCCTGCGTGACCGCCTGGCAGCGCTGCGAGTGACTTTTGAGATGTTCCAAATCCTTACGCTGAAGGAGCTACACCGAGGGAACTTGCTGGAAGCATTGGCCTTCTATCATGGATACACGCTGCGCCCGCTGGTTGAACTGTTGCGTATTCACTACGGGCCAGCCAGGCATGGCTTCCACACCCATTATGTCTACTACGACCTGCCGAGGGAGGTGGCGCAGCGACTGGAGCGATTATTCTTGGTGACAAACGGAGAAGAGATCCGGCGGAAGCGCGGTGCCGCCGAGGCCTGGTTCTACGAGGTCCTGGATCGAATCGACCTGGAGGAGATGGGCTCTCCTGAATAGGAGAATGCTGCGCTAACTCAAGGACGTAGGGGCCTTCCTTGCGCGTTGATCATGCTAAAGGGAGACGGGCGGCGAGTTCAGCTATACTGGCCGGATAGCGGGAGGTAGAGCGTGCCAAGGTATGTTCTAATTGTGGCTGTGATCCTGATCAGCCTAGGTGGTTTCATGGCAGAGGCCAGCCAAGAGAAGCTAGACCTGAGATATCAC
>CAYFQZ010000442.1:0-7593 GCA_964345305.1 uncultured Ignavibacteria bacterium
AGGCTATCGGCCCACGCCTTCTTGGATGGTATCGAGTCGACGCTCAGGCCCACCGCCACCGTGTTAAGAGAATCAAAGGCTGCCTTGTTATCCTCCAGGGACTTCATCTGCTTGGCGCAAACGCCGGTCCAGGCCATGGGGTGAAACGAAAGCAGCACCCTTTTTCCCCTATGCTCTGAGAGCTTGAACTCTTTCTCGTTTTGATCCTTCAGCACGAAATCCGGGGCCCGATCCCCGACCTTTGCCCTTTCCGTACCTTCCATTGCATTACCTCCTTTGTGTCTGAAGATTGTCTAGTGGAGAAGCAAACTCTTTATCTTCTTAATTCTCTCCTGGCGTGACATTCTGTCTCTGATTGGACTCCAGTCGCCGCTGAGCGCCTTGTGAAATGCAGGCTGGTCTTTCCTGTAAATCACGCCCAAGGGTAGTTTGTCAGTTCTCTTGGCAATCTTCATGGCGTCTTCATAGCTCTGCGGTACGTGGTCCAGTATCTCCACCAGTTTGTTGTGTTTCTGATAGGTGTTGTTGAAGCTCACGCACGGCTGAAGAACGTCCAAGAATGAGAACCCTTCGTGCTCCACAGCCTGCGCCATCAGATCCGCAAGGTGCTTCAACTTTACCGGATAGCCCCTGGCCACAAAGGTGGCACCTGCCTCCAGCATCATGGCCAGCGGATTCAAAGGCTCCTCTACGCTTCCCTTGGGCGAGGAGGGCCCCTTGAAGCCCTTGTCGCTGGTGGGAGTGAACTGCCCGGTGGTGAGACCGTAAACACCGTTGTCATGCACGATTACCGTTATGTCCGCGTTTCTTTTGGCGGCGAATATCATGTGCGCCATTCCCTCGCCAAAGGCGTCGCCATCTCCGGCGAACGCCACCACCTTCAGATCGGGATTGGCGATCTTGATCCCCTGCACCGTAGCCATGGACCTTCCGTGTATGGAATAAAGCCCACTCAGCTTGAGATAGTCGAATATCTTGCCGTGGCAGCCTATGCCGGCGGAGATTATGATTTTCTCCCTGGGGATGCCTTTCTCCTCTAGCACGCCCACCGCCTTTTTGAAAGCGTTGAATAGTCCGAAGTTCCCGCAGCCGGGACACCAGGTGTTCTCAGCATAGGTGGTCAAGTCATCCATGTTATGCCACCTCCTTGATCTTCGCGGCCAGCTCGATCGGATCAAAAGGCCTGCCGTCGTATCTCTTTATGACCGCCTTCACTCCAATCCCCGCCTTCTCTTCAAGCAGCGAAGCAAACTGCCCGGCGCAGCTCTGCTCAACAACAATGACCTTCTTCCCTCTGTATTTCTCAAGCTCCCAAACCGGCAGGGGCTCCAGGTAGATCGGCTGAACCACGGTAGCTGCAATGCCACCAGCTGTGAGCGCCTCCAACACGCTCAAGGTCGTGGATCCATAAGTCACAATTGCTGGTCCCTTGTCGCCGAAAACGTTCGCCGTGTGCATCCCCTTCATGTGGTCTATCAGCGCTTCCTGCTTTTTCCACCTTTTCTCTTGCATCTTGGCAATCAGGTTCGCATCCTCCGTGGTTATTCCCATCTCGTCGTGCTCATAGCTGTTCCACTTGACGAGCTCCTTCGACGGCGGGAACAAAATGGGAGATATGCCATCTGTGGTATCAAGGTATCTCTTGTATTCTCCTTTATCATGCATGATGGGCTGAGGCCATTTGGCCTTGTCAGGGTCGATCTCTACGGTCATTCTGCTCTCAGCCAGATGTTTCTCGGTCAAAAGTATCCCCGGCGTCTGGAAGCGCCAGACAAGCTCGAGCAATTCGGCGGTAAGATGGAATGCCTCTTCCATGCTCCCCGGAGAAGCCACGATTCGGGGAAATTCGCCGTGTCCCTGATTGATGGCGAACCTCAGATCACCCTGTGAGGTGTAAGTGGGAACCCCGGTGGATGGCCCAGGTCGTGATCCCATGTAACACAAGAGCGGAGATTCCACCATTCCTGCCAGGGAGAAGGCTTCCTGCATCAGGGCAAAACCGCCGCCGCTTGAGCCGACCATGGCTCTGGCTCCAGCGAAGGTCGCGCCGATGGCCATGTTGATCACCGCGATCTCATTCTCTGGATGAACCGCGACGATTCCCAGCTCCTGATCGTGACCCGCCAGGAAATGCAGGATGGAGGAGGAGGGGGTCATGGGATAGGCGAAATAAACGTCTAAACCTCCAGCTGCCGCCCCCAGCGCAATGGCTTCGTTTCCGGTGATAATCGGTCTCTCCTTGTCTCCCTCGTCTAAGTGAAACTTGTCGCATATTTCCGGGCATACCAGGTCGAAAATCGCACTTGCGTAGGCCACGTTGTTCTCGATGTCTCTGGGATACTCTCTTTGGATCAGACCCTTCAGCCGCTCCTTGTCCCATCCTGCAGCAGCAGCCAGTATGGCCACCGCACCCACGCCGATGCGCAAGCTCGGATTGGGATATTTCTTGGCCTCCTTGGCCAGAGGCACTCCCAGGCCTTCTCCGCCACTCACCACGTCAGAATCAAAGACCATAAGCCCACCGTCGGCCAGATGCTCTCTGTGTAGATTATAGCTCCTCTGATCCGGCGCCACCACCAGGTTCGCCTTGATGTAATGGCTGGTGATCCTCCTGTTAGCCGTACTGACCACCGAGAAGTTATGCCCGCCCTTGATCAGGCTGCCGTAGTCGTCCATGTCGAAAACGTGTCGTCCCATGCTGGAAAACAGGTGAGCGGCCACGGAGCCAGCTTTTCTTACACCCTCGCCGGCCTTTCCGCCCACGATGAAGGTGAACACATCCTTTGCCATACTCTGCCCTCTGTTTAACCTTGATCCCCGATGATTTCAAACCCTTGCTGTTTCAAGGCCGCTTTGACTTTGTCAAGAGCGATACCCATTCTCTCACATCCCTGGGGTATGGTGGTCATCCTCCCCAGGGTTTCCCTTGCAATCGCATTCTTCACCCCTGGAAACCCCAAGCCCGTGAGGATGTCGATCAGCTCGGGGTACAGCGCTGTCAGCTGGTAGACGCTTTTTTTCAGGTCTATCTTCTTCATTCTCGCTCAGTCCTTCTCATCCAGCAGCCTTTTCTCCCCTTCCAGCTTCCTGATCCCGGTTATGTCCTGAGTCACTTCCAGCGTCCCCAGATACTGTTTGTTTTCGTCTCTGACCGCAAAATACCGGATGTAGACCAGCTTTCCGCCGAGATTGATCCAGAAGTCGACCGAGTCCTTCTTCCCCGTCTTGAACGAGGAAAGTATCTTCTCCACTATATCCACGCTCTTGGGCGGGTGGCAATTCTGCACTTTCCTTCCGATCACCGACCTGGTTCTGACGAAGATCCTATCCTTGCCTCCGGAGAAGTACTTCACCTTGTCGTCCTTGTCAATGAAGGTAACATCAACCGGCAGGGCGTTCAGCGTGTTCATCAGCTCTTCCAGCCTGAATTCACCTGTGGGAAGGGAGATGACGTTTTCGTCTTTGACTTCCGGCTCCTGAATGATCACACCCTTCAGCTCCGAGATCAGAGCAGAGGTGTCCTGGGGCTTCTCGATGAAAACGTAGCCGACCTCCTCGCTGTCTTTCAGAATCTCCACCCAATCATCGACGCTCAGCTTCTCCAGGGACGTCGGAAAGAGTATGTTCTCCTCCTTGAAGATCATCCCTTCCAGTTCTTCGATGAGAGGATTTAGGCGGGTCTTAATGTACTTCTCTTTTTCCATCGCATCCAACTCTGCGGTCGCATCCTTGAGCATTGATCTGATCTCATCGTCCTTGCCCCACATTACCTTGGATGGACCCATGAACCCATATTTCTCCAGGTACGGAAAGAGCAGTTGTTCCTTCCGGGTATAATGGATTTCCACCCCTTTCAGCTTGTTCAGCAAGTCCATGATCTTCTGCTTCAATTGCGAATCTTCGTACTTGCCTCTATTAGCCAACAGCTCCCTTGCCGCCGCGGTCAGCTTCTCGATCTCTTTGTTTTCCTGTCTGAACAGGTAAACCGGGTGAGCTGGAGACTCCTCTTCGGTGGCCGCCTCCTTCAAGGTCGACTCGAACAGGAGAGCGTGTACGTTGCAGAATTTCCTTATCTCCTCCGGCGACAGCCCCTCGTTGATCAGCGACTGTTCGATCTCCGCGATCTCCGCAGACGATATGTTGCCGACCTCGCTGAGGAATCTCTGCTTTGCCTGCTCGACTGACAGCCCTTGGTGTAGTTTCAGAATGATGTCTTTGACAATCTCTTTTCTTCTGCTTCTATCCTCTTTGTTTCCCGCCAGCCGCGCACTCATTTTTCAACTCCCCTGATTATCTATGAACTGCTGAATTCTATTTCCCATCTGGTCTCTCACCTTTCTCAAGACTTCCGACCCCTCATTCTCATTTCCGCCAGCTTCAACCGGATCAGCAAAACCCCGGTGCAGTCGCTCTCCCACCTATCAGGCAGTCTGCGAAAGCTTCTCTCCTCTGATGCCTATCTTCACGGTCTCAAGTGGGATATCCTTTCCCGCCTTGGCCATGGCCTGCTTGACCAGATTGATAAGGCCGAAGCAGCAGGGCACCTCCATATGGACCACCTTGATGCTCTTAGGCTTTGCCGTCTTGATTATCTGTGCGATCTTCTCTATATAAGCGTCCACCTGATCCAGTTTGGGACAGCCGATAGCAATCGCCTTCTCCTTTAGGAAGTCCTGATGAAAGTCCGCATAGGCAAAGGGGACACAGTCGGCCACTATCACCAGGTCCGCGTTTTTGAAATGGGGGGCTGAAGGAGGCACCAGATGGAGTTGTATTGGCCACTGTCGAAGCTGCGATTCGGATTTGACCTTTTCCGCCGGCGCCTTCCTGTCGTCTTTCCACTGAAGCATCTGCGCGGAAGGACAGGAGGTCATTTCGGAATGGGGATGATGGTGCTGAGCAAGCTCACCAGCATGCTCCTTCAGATGAGCCAGGTGCTTTTGCAGAACCTCCGGCGGCTTCTCCTTCAGATGCGCGATGACTCCCTCTTCATCGTACTCTTCAACTTCCCTTTCCTCGACGGAAAGAGCATCCTGGGGACAGTCACCCAGGCAGGCGCCCAAGCCGTCGCAGAAGCTCTCCTTGACCACGCGAGCCTTCGGACCTTTGGGCGTATCCACAATCTGCAGGGCACCTTCGGGACAGGCGGGCATGCACAGTCCGCAGCCGTCGCATTTTTCCTCGTCGATGTTGATCATCTTCCTTCGAACCTTCATACTGTTCGCTCTCCTTCAGAAGAAGTATTTAATGGCTAAGTCAACTCTCCCCCGCCTCATCAGATAAGCCCCGGAGAAGCGCATCACCTCTCTGATCCTTTCCCGATATCCATCTCGATAACAGTAAGTCGGGCATCTCTTGCATCTCGGTTTCGGGTCCAGTGGACAGGTAATCCTCTTGCCGGCTCCATGAAGCAGGAGCCTACGGCAGTCGGCACACAGGCTCACAGAAACGTGCTTGAGGAATTCCCCTGTCTTTCCCTTGACTTGAACGAGCGACTTGACCTTATCTGAATGGTTGCTGGCACAAAAAATCTGAATGAATCTTGCCAGCGTTTCGATGTCCTTCTCTATGCTCTTTTCTGTCCTGCTTCTATTTCTTTTCACCCTTGAGTTTGAACTGCAGCCAATCATACATCTCCTGGATGTTCTTTGACATGTACCAGCGTCCATTGGCAAACGCGCCGTAATCGGCTCCCGCCATAGCGGAGGCATAGCGGGTGGAATTGGCAAAGAAGAGCCATTGCTCCACCCATTTCTTCTCGATGGCTTCATCAAATATGGGAGCTCCCTGAGGCAGTCCTTGCGCCGCGCCTTTCTCCCACGCGGTCGACAAGATCTTGGTGGCCGTCAGGGTCATCTGGTTGGTGGTTCTGATAGTGTTCTCAAAGCGTGCGAACTGATTCTCCGCCCACTGGCTGCTGTGGCACGCCAAGCATACGTCCATCATCTTCTGCTGCCGCATCGACATCTCTTCCTCATCGATCAAGAACTCAGACGCTGGCTCGCCGGTCAGCTCGGTGGCCAGCGGAAGTCCCGCCTTGTTGACGATTATCGCGGTGTTCGGTGACTTGGGATGAGGATGCGCATAGATAAGGCCCATGATCCTCCACCACAGGCGGTCATTCATCTGATGGCTGCGCTCCGCCACGATGGTCTCGTCGCTGGTCATTACCAAACTGGCATGACAGGCTGCGCAGGTGGGAGCGGTGAAGTCCTTACCCACTATCCAAGGCACCGACTCAAAGTTCCAATCCTTGCCCAGCGAGGAGAACATATTTCCGTGTTTGCTGACCTCGTACACCTTGTAGCCGGGAACGTCGGGACCCTTGTGGCATTCAGAACAAGTGTATGGCTTTCTGGCCATCTGAATGGAGAACTGGTGGCGGGTATGACAGGCAGCGCAGGAACCCATACTCCCGTCGGGATTGAGCCTGCCCACCCCCTGGTTGGGCCATCCGGAAAGCACCGGGAACTCCATGTCGCCCAAAGGGGTCTCGCGGGTGGTGGTGCCTTCGACCATGACCTCGGTGCCGTGACAGTAAATGCACGATTCGAAGTTGGTTTGTTCATCGGGATCGGTAAGCGAGGTCTTGACGCCGTCAAAGTCCTGAACGCCGTTGGTTGATGTCAGCAGGCTATGATAAACCGGATTGTTGGTCAGATTGATGTGAGCATACGACATGATGTTCTTCTCGTACTGAGATCTCTCCACCGGATGGCAGACAGCGCAGTCTTCCGGCGTAACCACGGTATGAACCTGGTACCCGGCATGCTCAAAGGTGTCCCTGTGCTTCTCAGGATTCATGATGTGACACTCCGCGCAGCCGACCGTTTTGGTGAGCAACTGCTCCGGGATGCTGTCGGCTGAGACTCGCCGAGCCAGGTCGTCCTTTTCCAACGCCTGGGCCGGGGTCACCCTAAAGTGGCGGCTGTTTCGCCAGTCCGACACGATCCCCGGATGCATGCTGGCGTGACAGTTCAGACAGGTCTCGGTGTCCCCACTGCTTTCGGGCTCTTGAGCATAGCCCGCGGGCGATGCAGACAGAAGCAAAAGGGACAAAGACATCACCAGCACACTCCCCAGGGAGCAGCGGATGATCCTTTCGCACTTCACTGACATGGCATCCTCCGTGGTTAGAGTTGCCTGTTAACAGATCTTCTGCTTCTTGTGTTCCGAGAGAATATCGTCTGCCAACCTATCCAGAGCCTTGAAGTCCTCCTCCTTGGGAAAGCCCTTCACCAGAACCGGCTGGAGCATCTGCGCTTTGAGATTGCCCAGCATGCCCTGGATCTGGTCTAACATCTTCCCACCCCATCCGTAGGAGCCGATTACCGAGGCGAATCTAAGCTTTGGCCTCAGAGCATTCGCCAGGTACGCAGCATAAACAGCACTTGGATGAGGACCGGTCAATACGGTGGGCGAAGCGATGACTATCGTCGCCGTGTCAACCAGAGCCATGGCCAGCTCTCCAATGTCGGTCGCGGTCAGGTTGAACGGCTTTACGGTGATTCCTCGCTCTATCAATGCCTCAACGAAGTAATCCACCATTCTCCTTGTGCTCCCGTGCATGGAGACAAAGGGTATCACCACCTC
>CAYFQZ010000443.1:0-2012 GCA_964345305.1 uncultured Ignavibacteria bacterium
AACGCATGTCCCGTCTTCAATGCCATGCCCAACCACTACGAGGTGAATCAGGGGGCTACTCTGCAGTTCGATGTGACCGCACATGACCCGGACGGAGACAGCCTTACCCTTTACGTGGATCCGCTGGAAGTGCAGTTTGATGATGTATACAGTTTTCCTGCGGTAGATGGTGACAGCGTGGTTACTCAGACCTTCACCTTCAGCCCTACCTTCGCTCACGGTCCGGGCACCGTAAGCGTCAAATTCAAGGCCGGAGATGAGCGCGGATGCTTGACCGAACAGACGGTGTATATAGATATCCTCGAGACGAGTCAAGATCTCCTTATCGCCTCCAGTGAGCAGGGAGGAGTGCCGGGGAGTGCAGGAAGGATGGTTCCGTTCGTAATCACCAATTCGATTCCCATCTATGGCTTACAGTTCACGTTGAGATGGGATGCTAACGTTGTGGATGTCGACTCTTTTGTGAAGTCCGACGTAACCGCCAGCTTTACCTTATGGACCAATTTGAAAGACAGCTCGGGCGTGGCCACGGTTCTGCTTGCTTCGCTGCAAAGTCAGACCATGCCGGCAGGGATAGAGACGGTTCTCTATGCCGCTCTGTCCGTGAAAGACGGTGCGCCTCCGGGGGAGGTGGAGCTTCGGCTGGAGAATGCCGTGGAGTCCGTAGATCCTGAGTTGCCTTCCCAGCCCCTGGGCATGTTGCACGGAAAATTCACCATCGATCTTTTCGGAGATGCCGTCCTTGACGGCGTGGTGAACATAGCCGACGTAGTCGGCGTGGTGGCGTATATATTGGATAGTATCGATTTCGACTCACGCCAGTTCCTGGCAGCCGACGTGACGGATAACGATACGGTGAACGTGGCTGATCTGGTGGCAATAGTAGATATCATCCTGTACCGCTGGGCGGGACCATCTCCCTCGCCTTATGAAGGGCCGGCGGCTATTGTCAGATTAGATTATGAGGATCTGCAGCCGGGTACCGCAGGAGAGGTAAAGATCCTGGCAGATTTAGAGGTGCCGGTGGCGGCGGGCCAGTTGAGAATCGACTACGACCCGGAGCAGCTCACATTTGAAGCCCCCCGGCTCTCCGGTTGGTCAGACAAGTTCATCGCAGAGTACAGAGATGATGGAAAAGGGAAGATGATTGTAGTTTTATATAGCATGTCCAACGACCCGATTTCTCCGGGAGAGGGAAGTATCCTCTCGCTGCCGGCAAAGGTCAGCCCGGACGTGGTGGATGAGATCAATCTCCAGATAGCTGAAATAGTCTTGGCCGACCAGAATGCAGTGGAGATACCGGTGGATGACGGAAGGACGTTGGTGCCGCAGGCATTTGAGCTGAGCCAGAATTACCCCAATCCTTTCAACCCCACCACCAGCATAAAGTTTACCCTTCCAGCGCGAAAAGATGGCGGTGCATCTTTGAACGCCAGTCTTACGATTTACAATGTATTGGGCGAGAAGGTGAGGACCTTGGTGGATGAGCCAATGAGTCCGGGCGTTCATCAGAGAATCTGGGATGGAAAGGACGGTCAGGGTAACGAGGTAGCTTCGGGCGTGTACTTCTATCGCCTGAAAGCAGGTGAGTTTAGCCAGACCAAGAAGATGGTCCTCTTGAAATAAGTCAGCGGGTCAAGCGGACCGAGTTTCTGTCTTGGGGTTGTTTTGCCCTAGGTCAATTGAAATCAGTCGGGCAGGAGTCTTACGGCTTGCCAGCAAAGCTCGGAGACTTCTTAAAGAACCTGGATCCTCTAAGGTGAGATCGTAATTGGTCGATCTACTCTTTAGGTTCTGAAGAATTAGACGAAGGTCCATCTCAAATATGAGATCAGGCAGACAAGAGTTGAGGATTCCCAAAATGCAGGAAGAGAAATATGAGGAGCCAACTTCCTCGACTCGGGCCTTTCTCTTTCCGTTTGCGCAGCCCTGTTCTGGGCATTTGGGAATTGCCAGTATCTGGTGAGCGAAGCCCGAGTCATCAACGCCGGCGCTTCTTGGGGGAGTGGCGC
>CAYFQZ010000444.1:0-26236 GCA_964345305.1 uncultured Ignavibacteria bacterium
AAGGACGGCGTTCTTCTCCCTTTTCTTTCTTGGCACAAACTTCATCTTCGTCATGTACGGGCGCAATCCCTTTCTGGAAATCTCGGCTTTGTTCCTCCTCACGCTGGGATTCTATCTTGTAGTTTGCTCTTTCAAAAGGATCCCTCTTCTGATTCCGGCGGGGATCTGTTTTGCAGCCGGGATCTTTTTCGGGAAGACCATGGCGGCGTTCATACTGCCTGCCTGTCTGGGAGTCCTGCTCCTCTGGATGTTCGAGCCTTTTGCCAAAACACAACGGAAGGTGGACGTCAAACCTGTTGCTCTCTTCGGCGCCGGCTTCCTTGCGGTTGCCCTCTTCTGGCTCTTGTTCAGTTATCTGCCGGCCCAAAGAGAGGTAGCAGGTTATCTTGGCGAGCAGGCCTTGGGACTCTACGGCTTTCCCCGGGCGCTTCAGTCCATACCCGTCTTTATCTCTTCCCTGTTCACCTTCGGCACCGATCTTTTCTACCGAATGCCAGTGATGTTCGCACTGTCGTTTTTGGGACTGCTCTGGTTCTTCAGGAATCGTGATTCCTTAAAGGAGTTGGCCAGGCAGCGGGATGATCGCTCAAAAGCGCTTTTTATGCTTGTGTTTTGGTTTCTGGTGGCTTTCTTCCTTCTGATGGTCATGAATTACCGACCTTTGAGATATCAGATCTACCTGATCCCTCCCATGTGCGCGCTGGCGGGATTATGTCTGGATTGGCTGGTCTCTCCGGCCGGCTCAAAGAAAAAATCGTCGGTCGGCGTTCTGTTCTGGATCGTCTTTGTGGTGGCTGGCGCCTTCTTCATCAATTACGTGATCACCACTTTGTACACGCTGAGCCGGAAGCAGATTCAGTTGGGCTCTTCGCTTCCCATAGCCCTGGTCGTCACGCTGGTTTGCGGGGCACTCTACTACTGGCGGACTGCGGCCTCGGGAAGCAGCGGCAGGCGGCTTGACCAGGGATCCAGATTCTTGTCTGCTCTGGTTCTGATCCTGATCTCGGTTGTGGTCAGCGGCCTGCAATACTCCGCCTGGGCTTCCTCCCCCACCTATTCTCTGAATCGCTGTTCGGTGGACCTGGGAAAGGTCTTGAGCGAAGAAGCGGTGGTATCCGGGCCTTACGGACCGGCCCTGGTCTGGGATAACCAGCTCAGGGACATAATCCACATGTTCGGCGTGACCAAGCCCGATCCACAGCTTTTCCTGACATATCCGGTCACCCATCTGGCCCTGGAAAGAGGAGGAAACCGTGATCGGGCTTTCAAAGATTATCCCGGGGTAATGGACAAATCTAAAGTCGTAACCACCTATTGGCTGAGGAACATTCCGGGCGATATCTATAGAATAGGGGAGTGGACCGGCAACCCCGAGACCAAGGTCTATCCCCTTTCGGAGTTTGAGAAGGCCAGGTTAATGATGGAGTCGGGAGAGACCGACTCGGCTCTGGCCATGCTGGAGGATTTCGTCTCCCGGTATCCGGACAACTTCAGCGGATACCTGACACTGGCGGATATGTACTTCAACATGAGTGAGTTCGACAAAGCAGCCATGTCCCTGAAAAGGGCGATAGAGTTCAATCCCACTGACTTTTTGGCCCGGCAGCAATTGGGAACGGTATATCTCAGTCTGAGAAATCAGACGGGAAAGGACAACTACAGGCTTCTGGCGATCGATCAGTGGGAGAGGGCCCTGAAGCTGTTTCCACGAAACACCAGGCTGGCGGAACAGCTGCGCAGAATAAAAGGACAGCCGTAACATGCGAAATTTCGACCGAAGGATCAAAGTCTCGGTGGTGGTGCCGGCCTACAACGAGGTGGAGAACATCGCGCCCCTGATGGAGGATTTCGCCGGCATGTTCTCACAGTACCGGGGCAGAAGCGAGGTCATTCTGGTGGACGACGGTTCCACGGACGGCACCTACCTGAAGGCCAAGGAGTGTCAGCAGAGGTACCAGTTCCTGCGGGTGGTATCTCACAGGAGAAACCTGGGGCTGACCCAGGCCCTGATGACCGGATTCTCCAAAGCCCGGGGAAGAATATTCGTCTTCTGGCCGGCCGATCTGCAGTACCTTCCTCGCGACATTCCCAAACTGATTGAGCGCATCGACAACGGGTATGACGTGGTCTGCGGATGGAAACAGGGATCTTACGGTCTGAAGAGACTCGTCTCCTTCTTTTACAATCTTCTCTCCCGGATAGTATTCGGGATCAGAGTGCACGATCTGAACTCGGTCAAAGCTTTTCGCCGGGAGGTGGTAAATGAAGTCCCCATGCGCAAGGACTGGCACAGATACATGGTGGTGATGGCCGCCGACAAAGGCTATAAGGTGGGAGAAGTCAAGGTCAAGCTTTATCCCCGAAGGTTCGGCGAATCCAAGTTCGGGCTCTGGCGCATACCGGTGGGGTTCCTGGATCTGCTGTCAGTGAAGTTCCAGCTCTCTTTCATGAGGAAGCCGCTGCTTCTGTTCGGGTCTCTGGGTCTGATTCTGATTTTCCTGGGCGCGGTCACCGGCGGCGTGGCGGTCTACCTGAGAATCGCTAAAGGCGAGGGCCTGAGGCCGCTTCTATACTTGGTGATCCTGTTGGTTCTGTCTGGCATATCGCTTTTCGGCTTGGGATTTTTAGCCGAAGTGATAGCCGGACTGAGAGAGGAGATCCGAGAACTCAAAAGAAAAATCCGTGCCCCAGAAAGATGATATTGTCGGTGGTGACCGGAAGACAGGGTGGGCTATTGACAGCCTATCAGGAAGAGCATTGTTTTCTCAGGCAGAATCGGTCATCACGGTCATCAGTTTCTTATGAAATCCGCGCACAAAGAGCAAGGAATGGGCAGCACAGCTCGCGATTGGACCATAGAAAAATATGAGGGATTCTGCACAGCGGTAAAAGATTCCGGCAGGATCGTTCTTCCTGTGGTCGACTATTTGACCGATCCTCCGGAAGGGCGAAAACTGGTTATCCGTCATGACGTCGACATCAGCGGCAAGAAGACGCTGCCCATGGCAAAGCTTGAGAGAAAATTCGGATTTCGAACCAGCTACTATTATCGAAAAGTAAAGAAAACATTTTCGCCTCAGGTCTTGCGCGCGGTGGCCCAACTCGGTCACGAGGTCGGTTATCATTACGAGGTTTTGGACAAAGCGAAGGGCGACGTCAAAAAGGCAAAAGGAATCTTCGATGATGAGTTGAAAGAATTCAGATCCTTGGTGGACGTCAAGACCATCTCCATGCACGGGAATCCTTTGACGCCCTGGGACAATCGCGATTTATGGAAACACTATGATCTTTCCGATTTTGATCTGGCAGGGGAATGCTATCTTTCCTTCGATGCTGACAAAATCATCTATCTTTCGGACACAGGCCGTACCTGGGAAGAAGGGAGACACAACATCAAAGATTTCTTGCTAGGGGAAAAAAGACTGGAGCGACCAGCTCTTCGCAGCACGGACGATTTGTGTCGGTTCTTGAAAACATCTCCTCACGATGTCTACTTATTGATGCATCCGGAAAGGTGGAGCGTGAATTTCAAAGACTATGTGGTGCAGGCAGTCAGGGATTGGCTGGCATCTCTGGCAAAAGATGTGTTGACTCGACTTAGAAAGGAAAAATGAACATAGCCATATTCGTCTCCAACTCTCTGTTTTTTAAACCGGAATTCCTCAACGCTATCCTTCCTTCATTGGGCGAGGAAGTTAAAGGCATCATTGCGGCACCGGTGAAAGGGAAAAAGGTCTCTCTCCACACTCACTTCAAGAGACACTACACAATGTTCGGCTTCATGGGATCGGCAAAACTGGCCTTCAAATATCTCCGGAAATTGGCCGCGCTTTCGCTTGGAATGCTCTTTGGCAAGCCGGCATCCATTCGACAGGTGGCAAGACATTTCAATGTACCTTTGCACATAACCAATGACATCCATTCGCCCGAGACCATCGATTACATCCGTTCATTGAAGCCCGACTTGATAATCTCCTCCTTTGCTCAAATCATCAGGCCGTCTATTCTGGGTATTCCCAGCATCGGAATTCTAAATAAGCACTCGGGTCTCCTGCCCAAGTACAGAGGCATATATCCGGTTTTCTGGGCCATGCTGAACGGAGAATCGGAAGTCGGGGTTACGGTCCATTTTATGGCCAAAAAGGTCGACGCTGGTCCCATTGTCTGCGAGGAATCTATCCGGGTTCTCCCCCAAGACACCTTTTATGCCCTGTTCGAAAGAGCGCAGGATGCTTCGGCGGATCTAATGCTTCGTGCCGTTGAGCTGATTAGAAACGGCGAGAGGGGAAGAAAGATGGACAGCGCCGCGATAAAGAAATCATATTCCTATCCAAAGAAGGAAGATGTGAAGGAATTCAAGAAAAAAGGGTTGAGAATGATTTAAATTCACACTCAACCATTGCCTTGAGATAGGTACTTCATGCTGCACCGGGGGCATTATGCCGCTCAAGGAACGAGTAAGCAGTAAAGAGCAAGTTCCGCGCGGCAGATCATTCCGGGAGCACATGATCGGATGGGGACTGGGGACCATCTCCTGTCAGGGAAAGAGTCATTGCGAGATCTTAGCGATAGTGATGCCACAGCTTAATATCCTATTTCTGGCTCACAGCTATATCAGATATCGAGGAGATTTGGCCGGGCCATTCATCCATGACGTTGCCAAAAATCTGGTCCATGCTGGCGCAAGAGTTCACGTCCTGGCACCTCACAACAAAGGACTGGCCACTTTCGAGAGAATTGACGGGATTGAAATCCACCGTTTCAGATATGCACCGGTCTCCTACGAGCGATTGGCCTATGAAGGAGATATGGACAAACGGGTGAGGGGGAATTTGCTGAACTGGATTCTGTTTTTGTTTTTCCTCTACTTCTTTTTCGTAAACTCCCTGTCGTTGATAAGAAAGAAGAAGATCAACCTTCTGTATGCCCATTGGTGGATACCGGGGGGTCTGGTGGGTTGGCTGGCATCTTTGTGGACTGGTAAACCTCTGCTGGTGACCTTACACGGAACCGATTACCGGGTACTGAAAAAACACAAATCCTTAAGACCGCGGGCTAAGCGTATTTTCAAGCGTGCGAGATATGTGACCGTCGTCTCCTCGTTTATCAAAGAGCACTTGTTGGAATACGAGTTGGTGAGTGGAGACAAGGTCAAGGTCTTGCCCATGCCGGTGGATACCGAGCGATTCACACCGCAGAAGTACCTGAAGAAGGATAAGAAGACAATTCTCTGTGTGGCGAAATTCACGACTCAGAAAGGGCTGGATTACTTAATTGAAGCCTCGAGTGTTCTTCTGAATAAGGGATTTGATTTCGAGGTAAAAATAATCGGCGGTGGGCCTGAATGGGGGCGTTTTGAGAAGAAAATAAAAGACCTGGGCCTAAGCCAGAAGGTTTTCCTTAGCGATAAGGTCCTTCAAGAGAAGCTACCTTCATATTATCAAGAAGCTGATGTGATTGTACTTCCCGCAATAGAGGAAGGGTTTGGTTTGGTCTTGGTGGAGGCACAACTTAGCCAGCGTCCCGTCATAGGCACAAGATCGGGGGGGATTCCCGACATAATCGAAGACGAGAAAAGCGGACTTCTGGTCCCGCCAAAAGACCCCCTGAGTCTGGCTTCGGCAATAGAGAGAGTCTTGACCGATGAGAGATTGGCCTCCCGACTGGCTCAGGGTGGATATGAAAGTGCTCGGGCGAAATTCTCCTCCGGGGCGGTTTTGCAGGAGTATCTGAGGTTGTTGAAATGAAATCAAAACAGCTCTCGATCAGGTCAGTTCAGGTCATAATAATCCTGGTGATATTCTATTTTCTGATCAGGGGGGTCGTGGCCAACTGGAATCAGGTGAAGGACTTCGAGTGGAAGTTCAACTACCCTCTGCTCTTGATCTCGTTTGTGCTCCAGATAGTGGCGCTTTGCTGGCTGGTACAGATCTGGCGCTGGATTCTCCGTCACAGCGGATCAACCATTTCCTATCCAGGTCTTTTCAAGGTCTGGTTCTTTGCCAACCTGGGCAGATATCTTCCCGGAAAGGTGTGGCAGTTTCTGGGCATGTTATACATGCTGGAAAAGCGCGGAGTGCCCCCCAGGAACACCGTCCCCACCGTGGTCTTGGCCCAGACCTTCTCGGTCATGTCCGGTCTGGTGATCGCCTTTGCCTTTCTGGGCGTAACCCTGTATTCCCAGTTTCTCTCTGAGAATCCGGCCCTGGTAGGCGTTGTCGCCTTTTTCCTTTTGGCAGTCATTGCACTCGCGATCTATCCGAAGTTGCTGCAGAGGGTGGTTAATTTCGGGTTGGGGATTTTGAAAAAGGATAAAATTAACCTTGATATCAACACCAAGGATGTTATTATTTACATTTCATGTTACTCTGTTTCGTGGCTATTGTTCGGACTGGCATTTTTGGTATTCGTGAAAGCCATGGCTCAGGCTTCTTTCGCCATGTATCCCAGTTTCGCCGGGGCTTTCGCTTTCGCCGTGAACATCGGCTTTCTGGCCCTTATCGTTCCGGGCGGGATAGGGGTACGGGAAGGGCTGTTGGTGGTTTTGCTTTCGTCTTTGTTTCCCGCCTTCTTTCCCGTGCCGGTGGCAACCCTGATCTCGCTGCTCGCCCGGCTCTGGGTTACCGTAGCGGAACTTCTATGTTTTCTGGTTGCGGTCCCCCTGAAGTGAAGGGAAAATGAAGGAATTCGGGCTGGTGCGCGCCTGGTCCGCTCGATAAGCCACAAGGATTCTCCGGCGCTGTCGGGACTAAAGACATGAAAAAGGACAAAGCAAGAAAAGGTAAAAGGGTTGAAAGACCCAAATCCAGCACCCTGAGCCCAAAGGCCGAGCAGAAACTCTGGCGTTATCTGCCCTGGGGCCTGCTGTTCCTTCTCACCATGATCTTGTTTTCCGGCTTCGTCTTCTCCGACGGGATGCTCTTCGGGACCGACACGGTAGAGGCAGGAGTAATGTTCAGGTCATTCTATGCCTCTTTTGTCAAACAGTATCATGCCGTTCCTCAGTGGAATCCATATCTTTTCGGCGGCATGCCCTTCGTGGACGCCATGCACGGCGACACCTTCTATCCTCTGGCCATGTTGCAGTTCATCATGCCTATTCATCGAGCCCTGGGATGGAAGCTGGTGTTGACCGTCTTCCTGGCGGGCGTCTTCACCTACTTTTGCATGCGGGCCTTCAGATTCTCCCGGCTGGTCTCGCTTATCTGCGCCATCGCCTATATGTTCTCCGCCAATTTGGTCTCCTGGGTCTACGGAGGTCAGGACGGAAGAATGTACGTCACCAGTCTGCTGCCGCTTCTCTTCTTCTTCCTGCAGAGGGCTCTGGATGCCAAGAGGTGGATCTACTACGTGGGACTGGGGTTTTCCATCGGTCTTCTGATACTGGCAAACCATCCTCAGTTGGCCTACTACGCGCTGTGGGCGGTGGGTCTCTACTTCATATTCTTTCTGGCCTCCGATTTTTCGGCGAACAAGGAGAAGGTGGTTTCGCGGAGAATAAGACCGTTGATCAGGCCAATCATGTTTTTCATCCTGGCTGTTATCATCGGTCTGGGCCTCTCTTTGGTGCAGCTGCTCCCGCCCTATATCTACGTCAACAAGTACTCTCCCAGAGCGGAGGGGGGACGGGGATACGAGTATGCGGTTTCCTGGTCGGCCCATCCCGAGGAGCTGGCGTCCCAGGTGGTGCCCGAATTCTGCGGATACAGTACCCGAGAGGAGAATACCTATTGGGGAAGAAATCCCTTCAAGCAGAACGCGGACTACGGAGGCATAATACCTCTGGTATTCGCCTTTTTGGCCTTCTTCTTTGTGCGGGATAAGAAGAGATGGTTTTTCCTG
Source organism: uncultured Ignavibacteria bacterium (assembly GCA_964345305.1). Lineage (GTDB taxonomy): Bacteria > Zixibacteria > MSB-5A5 > MSB-5A5 > SM1-73 > SM23-73-3. Next base: position 7,843 of record CAYFQZ010000444.1, read on the forward strand.
GGCCTGTCCGGCCTGGCCGTGATCTATGCGCTGGGGGGCCATACCCCCATCTACCGGCTCTTCTATCATCTGGTTCCGCAGGTCAAGAACTTCCGTGCGCCAGGCTTGATTCTGTTTGTCCTGATCTTCTCCGTGGTCTTCTTGGCCGGGCTGTTCATCCAACGTCTGTTCAAGGGAATAAAAGAAGCCGCCGAACAGAAGAAGCTCTTTAAGCTCCTGCTGATCATCGTGGCCGTGTTCTTCGGAACTTCGCTACTCTTCTCGGTGGCGGGGGACGCGCTGCTGTCGGTCTGGAAAGGAATCCTTTATGCGGGGATTGCTCCTATCAAAGACAGAATCATGAGCCAGAATCTTGCTAATATAGTGAAAGGCTTTTGGCTTGTTACTTTTCTGGTCGGCCTTGCCGCCGCGGCGGTTTACCTTCTGGTCAAGCAGAGAATCAGCCCCACGCTTTTTGCCGTCTGGATATGCGTCCTGGTGATATTCGATCTGTGGAGGGTGGATGCCAAATTCATCCGCGATTTCGATTACCAGGCTCACTTCCGCAGGGACCGCGTAATTGAGTTTCTGCAAAAAGATGAGGAGAAGTTCAGGGTGATGTCCCTGCCCCGCACTCATCAGAGCCAGAACATCTTAGCCTTCTATGACCTGATGCAGGTTTTCGGCTATCACGGCAATCAACTGAAAGCGTACGATGATTTCACCGAGAGGAAGTACAGGGAGTCGGCCCGGACTCAGGAGGAGTACGGGCGCCGATATGGTCAATTCCTTTTCGGAAACAAACCGGATCTTTTGAACGTCAAATACGTGCTGAGCCCGCAGCCTCTTGATCATCCGAAGTTCAGGCAGGTGTTTCAGGGTGATGGGATCTACGTATTTCAAAACCAGACCTACCTTCCCCGCGCCAGGGTGGTCTTCGATTACCAGGTGATCGAAGATCGCGACAAGATCCTGGATCGAATCGCCGATCCCGATTTCGATTACCGAAATTCCATTATCCTGGAGGAGGAACCTGGTGTTTCGCCGGGTCTGGCCGATACTTCCTCAGCATCCGGCGCCGCCCGGATGGTCAAAGACGAAATAAACAGCCAATTGGTGATCGCAAATCTCTCCCAGCCCGGATTTTTGATCTTAAGCGAGAACTACTATCCATCCTGGAAGGCCTATGTGGATGGGAGGGAGACAAAGATCTATCGGGCGAATTATCTGTTCCGGGCAGTGCATTTAGACCAGGGGGAACACGAAGTGAGATTCGTCCTGGAGTCCGGCCCCTATCGGGTGGGCAAAACCTCCACCCTGTTGGCTTCGGTTTTGCTTTTGGCTATTTTCGGCCTCCACCTGGCGGGGCGGGTTCGCTCTGGCAAAAGTTAGCGGCGAGGCCCTCCTTTGAAAGCCGTCGGGCTCACCCTTCTGACGGATCAAGCCGCGAGGGCTCGCCAACCGTAAGAATGGTTAAGAAGCGATGAAGACACTGGTGATCATACCCACCTATAACGAAAGCGAAAACATCGGGAGGATCGTTCCCCTGGTCTTGGGAAAGCACCCTTCCATAAACGTCTTGATAGTGGACGACAACTCCCCCGACGGCACCGGCCGGATTGCCGACTCCATGTCGAAGGAAAACGATCGCATCTTGGTGATCCACCGCCGGAATAAAGCTGGCCTGGGAACCGCGTACATAACCGGGTTTAAATTCGCCTTGGAAAAAGGCTATGACCTGATATTCGAGATGGATTGTGACTTCTCCCACGATCCTGAGTACATACCCCACTTCCTGGATACCGTCCAGAAGGCCGACTTGGTGTTGGGATCCAGATACATAAGCGGGGTCAACGTCATAAACTGGCCCATGTCCCGGTTGCTCCTCTCCTATTATGCCAATGTCTATTCCCGCATAGTCACCGGACTCCCGGTTAAGGATGCCACCGGTGGGTTCAAATGTTTTCGGCGGGAGGTGCTGGAGGCCATTGAACTGGACCAAGTCAAATCCAACGGATATTCCTTCCAGATAGAGATGAGCTTCCGTGCCTGGAAGAAGGGTTTTAGAATAAAGGAGATACCGATCGTATTTGAGGATAGAAAGGAAGGCCAGTCCAAGATGTCCAAAAAGATCGTGAGGGAAGCCATATGGATGGTATGGAGACTAAGGATCTGGAGCCTTCTGGGGAAACTGTAGTCCCGCAGCGCGACAGACTCAACGTCGGCTGGACGTATCCGGGAGGCGAATCCGACCCATGCCGGAGTCGATCATGCTCTGCAGTAATAATCGCCAACCCACGATGTTCTCTCACAAACCGGACCTGGACCTCTCCGTCGTCATAGTCAGTTATAACGCGGAAAGACTGTTAAGGAAATGTCTGCGATCGATTTTTCGTTTTCAAAGGGACTTGAGCTTCGAGGTGATCGTGATCGACAATCACTCCCAGGACGGAAGCGCCGGCGTGGTCAGAAATGAGTTCCCTGAGATCAGACTCATGGAGAATAAAAGAAATTTGGGCTTCTCGGCAGCGTGCAACCAGGGAATAAGGAGCAGCCGGGGGCGCCTGATCCTGCTTCTAAACCCTGACACGGAGTTTACTAAGGGGGGAATAACCAGGATGGTCAACTTCATGGATTCGCACCGCCGGCCCGGCATCTGCGGCCCCAGGATGGTGGATCCGGAGGGAAGACTACAATACTCCTGCCGCTCCTTCCCCTCCTATTTGACTGCCGTCTCCTCTGCTGGGTCCCTGCTGAACAGGCTCTTCCCGACCAATCCGCTGTCGAGCAGATATCTTCTTAAAGATCGAGACCGGAGCCGGACGACAGAGGTCGACTGGGTGTCCGGGTCAGGCCTTTTGACCAAGCGAGAGGTCTTCGAGAAGATCGGCCTTCTGGACGAGGGCTTCTTCATGTACGCGGAGGACGTGGATTTCTGCTACCGGGCCCAAAAGGCAAACATTTCAGTCTACTATGTTCCCGCAGTGGAAATCGTCCACCACATCGGGATAAGCACTAGAAGAAGACCCGTGTGGATGCGGGCCGAGCACCACCGAAGCATGTATCACTTCTACAGGAAGCATCACCAGCCCCACGTCGTGATGAGAGGGATGGTTTTTCTTGGCATCTGCATCCGCCTGTGGTTCACGGTCTGGGGCGGTTTCTTCGTAGTGATCATGGAATGACAAGATGAATACGGATTTCTGGGAACTGTAAACGGACGCCGAAGCCGGGCGGAAAAGCACCAATCCTGTCGGGAGCTTATCCAGAGAACGGAAATGAACGGGCCTTATCTCGAGTTTGAAAAGCCAATTTACGAGTTGGAAAAGAGGATAACCGACCTCAAGGAGTTGGCCAGCCGGGAAGGAAAAGATTCCCCGGACAATCTGAGGCTTACCCGGGAGATCAACCTCCTGGAGCAGAAGCTTGAAAAACTGATCCAGGACATATACTCCAAGCTGTCCCGCTGGCAAAGGGTGCAGCTGGCCCGCCATCCGCGTCGTCCTTGTGCTTTGGATTTCATATACCTCATGACCACCGATTTCATCGAGCTCCACGGTGACAGGAGCTTCGCCGACGATAAGGCCATAGTCGGCGGCTTCGCCAAGCTGGATGGGAAACCGATAATGGTGGTGGGACAGCAGAAGGGGAGGGACACCAAACAGAAACTCTACCGGAATTTCGGTATGCCCCATCCCGAGGGTTACAGGAAGGCGCTCAGACTGATGCAGTTGGCTTCCCGCTTCGGCAAACCGGTGATGGTGCTGGTGGATACTCCGGGGGCCTTTCCGGGAATAGGGGCTGAAGAAAGGGGACAGGCGGAGGCCATAGCCAGAAACTTGAGGGAAATGACCCGTCTTCCCGTCCCCATCATCATCATAGTCATAGGTGAGGGAGCCAGCGGCGGCGCTTTGGGAATAGGAGTGGGGGACAGAGTCTTCATGCTCCAGAACGCCTGGTATTCGGTGATCTCGCCCGAGGGCTGCGCAGCCATCCTGTGGAGAGACGGCGCCAAGGCTCCCGAGGCAGCCGAGGCCCTGAAGCTTTCCGCCCCCGATTTGATGAGACTCAAGGTGATCGACAAGATTATCCCCGAACCGGGAGGAGGAGCCCATCGAAACCCAGAGACGCAGGCAGAGATACTCAGAACCGAGGTGCTCTCCGCTTTCAATGAGCTGGAGGGGTTGAGTCCGGAAGAGCTAATAGACAAAAGGATCGCGAAGTTCCGGGTTATGGGAGAATACTTGGGGTGATAGATGCAGGCAGGAGCCTGCCCCAGGCCCCGCGGCCGCCCGACGTTCTCTTGGCCGACGATCTCGCTCTGGATGGAAGGCCAGGGGATTCTCGACGCACGTGAACCGAACGTGAAGGAGCAAACCATGATCGATCCCAAGCTTCTGGAGATTTTGGCTTGTCCAGCCTGTAAGGGGGATCTGACCTACGATGAGAAAAACCAAAAACTGATATGCGAGAGATGCCGGCTGAAATACTCCGTCAAGGATGATATACCGATAATGCTGGTGGACCAGGCGGAGAAGTACTGATTGAAATCAAGGTGTACGGAACAGGAGGAATCCAGGGATGAAGCTCTCAAAATTCTGTGTGGAGGATCTGATATCCTTCGAACTCCAGGCGCAAGACAAGGACGATGTGATCAAGGAGTTGGTGGATCTGGCGGCCAGGTCCAAGCTGGTCAAGGATCCAGACCAGCTTTTGCAGGACATTCTGGAGAGGGAGAAACTGGTCACGACCGGAGTGGGTTACGGCGTGGCCTTCCCCCACGCCAAGTCCAAAGCCATACGTGGCATCATCATCGCCTTTGGCAGGTCAAAAAAGGGCATCGATTTTGACTCCATGGACAAGAGGCCGGTCCATCTTCTCTTCTTAATCGCCGCCCCGGAGGATGCCATAGGAGCTCATCTGAACGTGATGGCCCGGCTCTCTTATCTCATGAAAAGTGAAAAGAACCGAGACAAGTTGATGAAGATCAAAAGCCCCAAGGAGCTCTTGGAGGTGTTGGACTCAGTGGAATAGGAGACGGCTCCTGATGCGCCGCCTGGAATGATGCGTCAGGACTCTATGCCTGGAGGAGAGGGGGTAGAGTTTATTCTGAGTTCGAATGGTTAGGGGATATAACCTATTTTCTCGAATTGTCGTCAGCCGTGGGTTACCTCCCGAGAGGTCACCTCGGTCCAGGGCGGTTGATCTTTCGCTTGAAGTGAGTGAGCCAAAACATATCTTGGGTGGTGTTGCGACTTGATCCTTAAGGTCATGGACAGACTCTCAATCCTGATTCACGTGACAAGGGAGACTCTTCTTCACCTTGCAGCATTCACCTTACTGTCCGTTGTGCTTTTGCTCCTTCCTGGAGGGTTCAAGGCAGATATCTCTGCCGTCATCCACAAGTTCACCTATGGGCCTTTTTGTGCTCTGAGCAATCACATCCGGGAGCTGGAGGCAGTACGGGAGGAGAACAAACGGCTCCATCGGAAGGTGATGGAACTGGCCCTGAGAAATTCCTGGCTGAATGAGGAACACCTGGAGAACCAGAGATTGCGCCAACTTCTGGGCTTCAGATCGGAACTGGAGCACAAGGTGATTCCCGCCGACGTGGTGGCAGCGGAACCCAACCGGAGGCAATTCACCGTTGTGATCAACAAAGGCCGGCGCGACGGCGTGAGAAGAAACATGCCCGTGGTCAACATGTACGGGCTGGTGGGTAAGATCCTGGAGGTCTCGGCTGAGAATGCGGTGGTTCAACTCATGATCGAGCCCAGCTTCAGGGCATCTGCTCTGGACCAAAGGAGCCGGGTTTTCGGGATCATAAAACCGGGGTCTGGTTTCACTCTGCGCTTGGACAACGTTCCTTTGCCGGAAGACGTCAAAGTGGGAGACCAGGTGATTTCATCCGGTCTGGGCCGTATCTACCCGCCCGGCATAAAAATCGGAACGGTCAGCTCCGTGGAGAGCGAGCGAACATTCTCCGACGACTACCAGACGTTCGGAATCTTCAAGATGATTCAGGTTACTGCCTCGGTCGATTTCAGCCGTCTGGAGGAACTCTTCGTTCTGGACGCTTTGATGGAGGAACCTAAAGAATGATCTTTCCGATGGTCGGGTTCTCCACGCCCTCCGGCCCGATCAGAACCTGAGCAAGAGGAAAGGAATTGACCGTATGTTTTGGGGAAATGCCACATTTTCCAAGATCCTCTCCGCCGCGGCTATTCTCTTCATGTTGATACTCTTTCAGAGTCTGATCTCTGACGCCGTAACCATAATGGGAGTCAAACTTGACCTTGCCGTGCTCATACTGGTCTACGTGGCACTCACCCGCGGTCCCGCCTTCGGCACGATATTCGGTTTTCTGATAGGACTGTTGCTGGATGTCTTCAATCCACAAACTCTGGGGTGGGGCGCTCTGGTTAAGTGCCTGATGGGTTTCACATTGGGCACCTTCAAAGACAATCTGTATCTGGAGAGCCCGTACTCCAAAGGAGCGGTCATATTCGTCGCTTTGATTGTGAACGATCTGCTCTATTATCTGTTCGCCACCGGATTCAGCGCCGCCACCCTGAGGACGCTGACCAACTACTCTTTTCCGTCGGCGATTTACACCTCGATCGTTGGCGTCTTGATCTTTTTCGTCATGAATCGCATTCGCTGGGAACAGTGGAGCGTAGAAAAGGGCTCCCCCTGAGCGCGTGTGCGCGAGCAGGTGCGGGTTCTCTATCGGTTTTCCGGTGATCACACCCGGTAATCTGAACCGGTTAAGATAGGATCAAGGTAATGAGAAAGCCAACTCTTCTTGGAATTCTGTCTCGGAGAGACTCAGACTCCGCTCAGTTTCTGTCGAAGAAGCCGTTCATCGGATTTGTTCCGCGGGCCAGACGAGGTCAGGTTCTGATAGGTTTTCTGTGTTTGGTGCTGGCCATGCTTATGGGAAGGCTTTTTTTCTTGCAGGCGATTAAAGGCGCACATTACAGCCGCATTTCCGAGGATAATCGCATACGCCCTCTGTCTCTGCCGGCATCACGTGGCGACATAATGGACAGAAACGGCAAGATCATCGCCACCAGCCGCCCCTCTTACACCGTGTTCCTCGTTCCCTACCAGGTCCGGCGGGCTTTCCCAAGAAAGACGTCACGGGCCGAACCTGCGGGTTTTGGCTCCATGCTGAGCAAGCTGGCCTCCTGTCTGGACCTGGAAAGCTCATACCTGGAGCAGAAGGTGAGTCCCGACTGGTTCAACGGGTACGAGCCCCTCAGGCTTAAAAAGGACGTGGACTTCAACACCGTGTGCGTGATTGAAGAGCAGAATGAGGATCTGCCGGGGGTGATGTACCAAGTAGAGCCGGTCAGGAGATATCTGGAGGCCGGGTGGGTGGGTCATGTAGTGGGATACGTGAATGAGCTTGCCAAAGATGAATTGCTTAATAGGCCGGCTCGGAGAGGCTTTCGTCTGGGTGGGGTCATAGGCAGAAAGGGACTGGAAAAGCAATATGACAACATGCTGAGAGGAAAGGACGGAGTAACCTTCCTGGAGGTGACTGCCCAGGGCAAAATCCTGGGTCCTCTGGAGGAGAAAAAACCTGATCCTCCGGTAAACGGCTCCGATCTGTGGCTGACCATTGATCTTGATGTTCAAGCCGCGGCTGAATCAGCCTTGGCACAGCATGAAGCCGGAGCGGTGGCGGCGCTGAATCCCAAGACCGGCGAGATACTGGCACTGCTGAGCAAGCCCGGTCTGCGTTCCAACCTGTTCGCCGGGGCCATGTCCCCTGAAGAATGGAACGAAATACTAAAGGACCCTCTCCATCCTCTGCTAACCCGCCCGGTTCAGGCCGCCTATCCTCCCGGCTCGACTTTGAAATTGCTTACCGCAGCGACAGCTCTCGAAACGGAGATCGCCAACAGGAATACCTATTTTTCCTCCTGTCTCGGGTCCTTTCGATTCGGCAGAAGAACCTTCGGATGCTGGCGACCTGAGGGACACGGCAGATTGAACCTGGAGGGCGCGATCATTCAGTCCTGCGATGTCTACTTCTATCAGCTGGGACTGAAGGTTGGACTGGAAAAATGGAGCCGTTATGCTCAACTATGCGGCTTCGGGAAGAAGACCGGTGTGGACATTCCCGACGAGGTCAAGGGTTTCGTCCCCACTCTGGATTACTACCACCGCGAGTACGGAAAAGCAGAGTGGGTCAAGAACCTGGTAGTCAATCTGTCGATCGGGCAGGGTGAGATTCTGGTTACTCCGCTGCAGCTGGCCACCTTCTTCGGTGGCCTGGCCACCGACGGCAGAATCACCAGGCCACACTTGGTCAAGCGGACAATCGCCTCGGATGGCAGGATTATTTCCACCCAATCTGAATTCGCCGGACGTTTGCCCTTCTCCGCGTCGACCTTACGCATTGTGCAGAAGGCCATGATAGGGGTCGTGAACGACAGCCATGGTACGGGTATCTTGGCCAGGATTCCCGGCATCACGGTTGCCGGAAAGACGGGCACCGCCCAGAACCCGCATGGCGCGGACCACGCCTGGTTTGTGGGCTATGCGCCTGCTTCTGATCCACAGATTGTGGTGGCGGTGCTGATCGAGAATATAGGACATGGTGGCACTTTTGCCGCGCCGGTGGCGAAAGCAATCATGGAGAAGTACCTGAAGGGAGACTCGGCACCTGCTGCCGAGTACACCACCACCTCGGCGCCGGACGACTGATTCTACTTTCGGTGCCTCAAGCAGGAGTCAAGAGAAATACATGATCCAACTGCGTTCGCGAGAGATCGACCTGTCGCTTTTGATCGTCGCTTTAATCCTTTGCATTATTGGCGTGCTGCTGATATACAGCGCCAAACATCAAAGCGCGGATTCGGCGGAGAGGGCCATCTACATCAAGCAAATCCTCTGGTGTCTTTTGGGCGTCCTGCTGTGCCTTCTGGCCTTTTCCCTTCCTTTGAGATTCTATGACGCCTTCTCATACATCCTTTACGGTCTCTGTATTCTGAGTCTGGCTCTCATCTTAGTGATCGGTTCCTCCAAGATGGGGGCCGCACGCTGGATATCCATTGGCGGCTTCAACGTTCAACCTTCCGAGTTTGCCAAGATCGCCACCGTTTTTCCTTTGGCTCGATACCTGGCCTATCCCAAGCGTTCCACTTACAGTTTCAAGTGGCTGGCAACCGTTGTCGGCTTGACGCTTTTGCCCGCACTGCTGATCTTGAGGCAACCCGATCTGGGAACCTCGCTGGTCTTCTTTGCCATCCTCATCTCGATGCTCTTCTGGTCAGGAGTCCCGGCTTTTTATGTTCTTGTGATATTCTCCCCTATCCTCAGCCTGATCTGCGCCTTTCACTGGATCCCCTGGGCTCTGTTCTTCCTGATCTTGATTGTGCTGCTGCATCGTCTGCGACTTCCCTTCGGCTTGTCCGTAGGCTTTCTTCTGGTGAACCTGGCCTTCGGGATGATCACTCCTCTGGTGTGGAACAGGCTGCACGATTATCAGAAGCAGCGCATAAGCATCTTCTTGAACCCGGGTAATGATCCTCAAGGGGCTGGTTATCAGATAATTCAATCCAAGATAGCCATCGGGTCCGGCGGAATCACGGGCAAAGGTTATCTGCAGGGCAGCCAGACCAAACTGGCCTTTCTCCCCCACCAACACACTGACTTCGTCTTCTCCGTGCTGGGGGAGGAGTTCGGGCTGCTGGGCGGCATTCTCGTCTTGGGACTCTTCGCATTTCTCATCGTCAAGGGCATCCTGATAGCCCAGAAAGCAAGGAACACTTTTGCCGGCAATGTGGCCATCGGTCTGGTGGCCATAGTCGGCTTCCAGATGGCGGTGAATATCGGGATGACGTTGGGGGTCATGCCGGTAACCGGTCTGCCCCTGCCTTTCGTCAGCTACGGCGGATCCTCGATGCTTATGAGCTGGACCATCCTAGGGCTTCTTTTGGCAATCAATTCCAGATGGTACGAGTATTAGTCATGTGGAGGCCGGACTGATCCGGTACGATCTGAAGGGAGACTGATCAAGCGAGGAGGCTCCGTTCCAAAGCGATGATGATCAGATCGGAAAAGTCAATTATTCGGCTAAGCTGGCCGACCAAGGGTCTTATGCGCAGCCGCCTCGACCGGGAGGGAAGTTGCATCCGGTTCTGATAGAAATCGGTCCGGCGGCCATCAGAACCTACGGGTTTCTCCTGGCGCTGGCTTTCGTGACCGGTATCTGGTTTGCCGGCAAGAGAGCCAGATGGCAGGGCGCGGGCATCGAGTGGCTTCCCGACTTTTCCCTGATTGTACTGGTTTCGGCGATCGCAGGCTCCAGATTCTTCTACGTCATCTACCATCTGGAGGAATTCGAGGGCCGCGTGCTGGACATGATCAATCCCATCCAGAGCTCGGGGGAGATAGGCATCGGCGGCCTCTCCATGTTCGGGGGACTGGTCCTGGCCATCGTCTGCGGCGTACTGTACATCCATCTGAAGAAGTTGAACGTATGGAAGATCACCGACATCGTGGCTCCGTCGGTGATGTTGGGTTTGGGCATTGCCCGCGTAGGGTGCTTTCTTAACGGTTGCTGTTTTGGCACACCCAGCGATAGCAGCCTGGCGGTTGTTTTCCCCTATAATTGCCCGGCCGGATTCATGTACCCGGACACCGCCCTCTTTCCCATTCAGCTTGTAGGTGCCTTCTTGGGCTTCTTCATCTTCGGAATTCTCCTGCTCGTCGAAAGGTTCAAGAACTTCGACGGGTTCACCTTCTGGCTGATGCTGATTTTCTATTCCATCACCAGATTCACCATTGATTTCTTTAGATACTATGAGGTGAATGCGTTCCTGGTATCGTCTGGCGGAGTGGACCTCACCATAAACCAGATGTTAAGCATTCTGATCTTCGTGTTGTCCGTCTTCATGTGGATTCATCTGAGAAAGAAATCAAAAATGAAAAGACTCTAAAAACAACCTGAGCACACGAAGACCTGGAAGGTACCCTCTGACGATTTTGGGTCAAGATGCCGTTTTCCGGAATCGGGCATTTTCTTGTCGACCTCAAGGATGACATCCTGGATTTCGTTTACCCTCAGAGCTGCCCAATCTGCCGGAGGCCCCTGGCAAGAGATGAGAGGTTTGCTTGCACGGACTGCTGGCGGAGCTTGAGCATCCTTCCCACCCCCTTTTGTCCATACTGCAGATGCTATTTCGGTCATGATGAATCGTTGGTCGAACACGTGTGCCCCTGCTTAGACAAGGCCGAGGAACGTGCGATTCTCGCAATCCGATCGCTGGGTGCTTTCGACGACTCATATCAGAAGCTGATTCACAGGTTCAAATACGACAAGAGGATTCCTCTGGGCAGAAGACTTGCGAAACGTCTGGCTCAAACGCTAGCACAGAGAAGCGACTTTGCGGACTGTGACCTTGTGATTCCAGTTCCCCTGCATCGCGCCAGGCACCGGGAGAGAGGATTCAATCAGAGCGAAATTCTGGCTGAAGGCATTTCGGAAGCCACGAACATATCTCTGGCAAAGGATATCCTGAAGAGAAAGAAGAACACCAGGGATCAAACCCATCTCAACGCGCAGGAAAGAGCGGAGAACGTAAGGGACGCCTTTATAGTCACGCATGCTGCCAACCTAAGTGGTAAGAAGGTGATTCTGGTAGACGACGTGATGACCACCGGGGCTACGCTTAAGGAGTGTGCCAGAATACTCCGCGAAGCCGGCGCAGCAAAGATCATTGCAGCGACGCTCGCGGTGGTAGTGGATTGAAAAATCTCCGATCTGTATGGGCCAGCTGAGGTTATGGGCATGCGCTGAAACGTCGACTCGGCAAACAGACACCCGGGTGATTCTGCTTGACGTCTCATCGCTGCTTCGCTATCCTGGGTTCTGATTGTCGGCATGGCTGAACCGGCTTTTCTTATGTCGCCGTGAGCTGCAAAACCTGAGGGAGATCACAGAAGACAGAAAGGATAAGTTCATGAGAAAACAATTGAGGACATGGCTATTGTGCTTTTGGCTTTGCGCTTTGGGATACGGGCATGACATCCAGGCCTGCACCAGCCTGTTAGTTACCAAAGGCGCATCGGAGGATGGCTCGGTGATGATAACCTACACCTGCGACGGCGAGTTCCATCCTCACCTCGAGTACTTCCCCGCTGCTGATTACCCTCCCGGAGACTCGCTTGAGATCACTGACTGGTATGGTAACGTGCGAGGCATGATAAAGCAGGTGGAGCACACTTACGCTGTTGTTGACATGATGAACCAGCATCAGCTTACCATCTCGGAGACCACTTTTGACGGCCGGGAGGAACTCCAGGACAGCACTGGTCTGCTGCATTACTGGGATCTGATGAGGCTGGCGCTTCAGCGGGGCAAGACGGCCCGAGATGCGATCAAGGTCATGACCGACCTCGTCGCGGAATACGGCTATCGATCAACTGGAGAATCGTTTTCCATAGCCGACCCGAAAGAGGCATGGATCATGGAGATGATCGGACCTGGCCCCGGCGGGGACGGGGCCGTATGGGTGGCACTCAAGATTCCGGACGGCTACATCTCCTGCCATGCCAACAAGGCCAGAATCGGCGAGTTTCCTCTTGATGACCCGGAGAATTGTCTTTATTCCGACAATGTCATCTCCTTTGCCGAGGAGAAGGGGTATTACGATCCGGAATCAGGCGAGCCTTTCCGGTTCTGCGATGCCTACTGCCCTGCCACTCCCAAGAATCAACGCTATGCCGACACCCGTGTCTGGAGCATCTTCCGCCGGGCAGCGCCGTCGAAGAACTTCTCTCCGGATTACCACCGCGCTGCGGAGGGAGCAGAGCCTTATCCTCTGTGGATCAAGCCCGACAAGAAGCTGTCTCTGGCTGATGTCTTCTCTCTGATGCGCGATCACTACGAGGGAACTGAATATGACATGACCAAGGGGATCGACGCGGGTCCTTACGGCACGCCCAATCGCTGGCGCCCTCTGGACTGGGTGGTCGACAGCGTCGAGTATGCCTGGGAACGTCCCATCTCCACGCAGCAGACCGGCTTTTCGTTCGTTTCCCAGTCACGCTCCTGGCTCCCCGATCCCATCGGTGGCGTACTGTGGTACGGCGTGGACGATACCTACACCACCTGCTACATGCCCTTGTACTGCGGCATCGATACGGTGCCGGAGTCTTTCACGGTCGGCACAATTCGAAAATTCTCCTGGAATTCCGCCTGGTGGGTGTTCAACTTCGTGGCCAATTTTGCCAACCTGAGATACTCGGATATGCTGCCTGAGATCCAGACGGTGCAGGGCGACGTCGAGGGGACCTTTATGTCTCTGCAGCCGTTTGTGGAGAAAACTGCCGTGGAAATACACGGGTCGGATCCTGACCGTCTGGCCCGCTACCTGACTCATTACTCCGTCACGTATGCGGAGAGGGTCGTCTCCCGGTGGCGCGAGCTGGGCGAATATCTGATAGCCAAATACAACGACGGCTATGTCAAGGACGAAAACGGCCGGCCGCAGGAGAGAGGGTATCCCGAGAGTTGGTTGCAGGAGGTTGCGAGATCCCGTCCAGATCAGCTTCGTCTGCCGGAGAAAAAAGAGGACCTCCCTGAGACGAGACTGGTCGATTGAAATATAGACTATTCCGCCGCTGTCGGGCGAATGATCAATCCGGCCCGGCGATTAGGCCGGCCCGACCGTTCGTAGAGTACCTGACCGCGGCGGGGACTTTTCCCCCTAGTCCTTTTCTTTCTTCTTCAGCTTTTTGATTTGCTTATCCAGTGCCTTGGCAAAGTCACTTGCCGCCCGATCGAAGGTCATACCGCCGGTTTCCAGTCCGCTGGAGACCTCCTGGGTGAAGTTGCCGGCGAATAGAATTTTGCCGGTATTGCGATCTTGCAGCTTAAGCGTAGCCGTGAGTTTTGCGTTCCCCACCCCGAGGCCTATTAAGAATCGCGCAGCTCCGCTTCCCTTCTTATAATCCAGAATGCCCCCGACAACTTCGTATTCCGCCTCCGGGCTGTAAAGCTCGACCGCCCTGAAGATGCCTTTCTTTTCAAGTTCGATTCGCAAACAATCCCTGAATTCATCGATCTGCTCCAGAGTCGGCTTGTCCTCCTCGGGGAAATCGATGGGCAGTTCATCGCCAATCTCTCCGATTCGGCAGTTGCCCTCTCTGTCGATCGGCTTCTCCAACTCACGGGTGATTTTGTATGTGGCGCAGCTACAGGTGATCAGCGCAGCGCAGAGAACACCCACTGCAATCAGCTTACTCGGTGGTCTCATAACCATGCCTCCTGAGTGAAAGACATCTCCTGAATTCTCGCCCCACCTCTTAGAACAGGCCCACCAACCCCGCTTTGAGATCTAAGACGAAAGCATTGCCGCCGGGGCCATAATAAACCTGATCGTCTTGGCCACCGGCGAAGACCCAATCAACTGTTGCGCCTATCTCCAGACCAACCTGCCTGGCCAGCATGGCCACCAGCCCGCCCCCATAGGTGAACATGAACTCGGTCTGCGCATCTCCCGTGGGATATATGACTCCTATCTCGCCTGTGCTGCGATTCTGAACTGTCATCGTGCCCGAAAATTTGTGGCTTATGGCACCCACTCCGCCGTAAAGGTAGTACATCGCCGAGCCGCCCGTCCTCCACCCCGGCCAACTGTAGTACTGCGCGGACAAGGCATAACGCCAGACATTCAAGCTAAGATTATCGTCAAGCACACTGACATCGTACGCTAAGTACGACTTCAAATCATCCTGCATGCCGGACCGGGATATGGTACCCCTGATGGCAATGTTCCTGGTCACCGGGATTATGGCGTCGAAGCCATATCCCACACCCGACTTTGTGCCCTCGTAGTAGTCACCGGTGGGAAAACTGAAGTTGGCCCCCGCCCGAATGCCGAAGTCAAAGGGGCGCATGCGATAGCCCTTTCGCTGCATCTCTTTCTCTGGAAGCCAGTCGCTTTCCTGACTCTCTTCCGGCGGTTCGTAGTAGTCACGCAGATAGTCCGCACTTACGTCCTGACCGTTCTCGTCGATGATGCGTGCGATATCGGGAAGACTGAAGCTGAGCTTCCAGTCGCCCCTCTTGATGGTCAAAACCTTGTAGACGTCATCGACGCTGAAGTCCACGTCTTCGTATACCTGTCCATTCTTCAGCTCTATGCGGGATGCCCTGGCCCCAAACGCCGCTTGAGCACAGCAAAAGACGATCAGGACAAGGGCTGCCAGAGCCACCTGGGCCAGTCGCGATTTCATCGGTGTTCCTCCCTTCGAAATAGGTATTTCGCCGGGCTGAATTGCGGAATTGTTCCGGCCTTCGCCACTGTTGGATTTTAGTAAAAAGTACCATCCAACTCTGACCCTGTCAAGCGATTTTTCGTCTGCGTCAGTCAGCCTCGTCTCTCCAGTAAAGGGCAGATTATCCAGTACGAACGCTGCAGCAAAGCTCCCTCGCTCCCAAAATCCTCGCCGACTCTCAAGTATCCACCAGATCCTGAGGGCGCGCGAGGAGTCAGATATCAGAGGACCAAACGTAGTGAATGTCCTTACACGCCCAGAACCGAGAGGCTCGGAACCAGCCTGAAGATCCTAATGGGCTCAAGCCCGAGAAGTGGCGATCGCTAAGTAGGTTCTGGCGACAAGACCTGAAACCAAGAGCCGTTCTCTTCGTATGCAAGAATGACTGAAGGTTATAACCCAAGAGAGAATTAGAAATCGGAGGGAACGTCAAATGAGAAGGTGGATATTCGCACTGGCCATACCCGTCGGGGTGCTTACCGCGACTTCATCTGTCCAGCCCGAGGAGATCAGCAGGGATTTTCATAAGAGTTTTGAGGTCGAGGAAGGATATACGCTTCACCTGGATCACGGTGACGGAGACGTAACCATAAGGCCGTGGGACAAGGACATAATCGATGTGGAAGTTCATTACCGAGCGGAGGCCAAATCGGTCGGGATAGGGGGAAAGTTACGCTTTGATGTAGACTTCAGGAAGACCGGCGACGTGATTCACGTCATCGATCAGGAAAGAATCAGCGGCAGCATCGGCTACCGTTACTTCAAGCGGTACGAGTACACCTACGACATACGCGCCCCCCATTACATCCAGCTGGACCTCGAGGGGGACGACGGAGACGTCCAGATCAGCAAGTGGCGCGCCAGGATACAGTGCAGTTTGGAGGATGGTGACGTTGATCTTGAAGATATCGTTTCACCCAGAGCAGACATCAGCGTGGAGGACGGAGACTTGAATATAAGTGGAATGAAGGGCGAACTCTGGGTGGATGCCGAAGACGGCGATGTCGAGCTGAGTGACTCTGAAACTTCACGCTGCCAGATTCTACTGGAGGATGGTGACGTCACCATCAGACGATCCCAGGGAGATTTCGAGATCGACGTGGAGGATGGGGAGGTCAACCTTTACGAGCTTCGCGCTGGAACGCTCGAGATCAGCGCCTCAGATGGCGACGTGGAAGCCGATCTACTAAAGACAGACGATATTGACGTAGACATATCCACCGAAGACGGAGACGTAGCTCTCAATCTGCAGTCAGGCATGTCAGCTACCTTCATGGTCGAGACAGAGGACGGGCGGGTAAGACTGGACTTACCCAGCGCAGAAGAGGTCAAGAAGAGGAAACGCCGCGCATCGGGCGTGCTTGGCGACGGCAGAGGACGTATCCAGATACAAACTGCCGACGGAAGTGTGACCTTGAGAGAATCTGACTAGGCGAGTCATTGTTCAGGTCCCCGTTACGTCACGTCTTGCTCATGGCTTGCCATGAGTGCAAGCTGCCGGATGAGGCAGGTGTCGTAAAAGTTCCGGATAAGGGGCTCCTTCTGGCTGTCAGGTCACACCCCGTCATCAAGTCCTGACAGAACGAAAAGCCGACAGGCCACACCAAGAAGGCAAGAGCCGAAAGATCAAAAAAAGCCATCTCTGGTTGCACCAGTTGCCCATTCGGCTATGCCTGCAATCTCTGGCACAGCATGGCCGCGATCGCCCGGTCCGTCTCCCCCTCCGGTGCGCCTCTCCCAAATTCCGCTTGACCCCAACATTGTTGATCCCTATCTTTTACCCTACAGCAAAAAGGGCTTGACTCTGACGAGAAGAGGTCACATGTTTATGTGGTAAGAGCGGTTACTCTAACCTTACAGTGAGGAGGTCCAGATGAAACAAGTTCTGTTGTTGGTCGCGGCAGCCTTGGTGCTTCTGGCCGTTCAAGCGTGCGACGAGACGGTGACCAAGTCGGTGCCTGCCGACACCTTGTCTCCCCCACTTGGCCTTAAAAGCATAACCGGAGATGAAGAGGTTACCTTGCTCTGGTACACCAGCAACTACGAGGACGACTTGAGTGGTTATCAGATTTACAGGTACGATGGTCTTTATTCCGGTACGTCTGCTCCTCAGGAGATTCCCTCGGGGTTCACCAAGGTTGACTCTCTGCCGAAGTCCAGTCCTTCGAACACCATTCAATCCCGAACGATCGATGAGCTTGAGAACGGCACCACCTATTCATTCCTGGTGGTGGCCGCGAAAGACAGCTGGACCGACATAAGCCAGCCGTCGAACATTATCAATGACACGCCCCGACGGGAAATGCTGCTGGGCGATTCTGACACTGTTTGGGCTTCCTCTCTTTTCAAGGAATGGTGTGGATACGAGCTTTCCGATTTCAGCGTGACGGACATGACCGACATACATGTCCCGGGCTATTATACCGATGACGGATTGGGAGACTTCATCTGTGAGAGAATCAACTTCGAGGGAGGAGTGGAATACCGCCTGTGGCTGGCGGGAACCAATGACGGAGGCGTGATGGACCTGGGATACATGCAAGACTGGGACGACGCGGATGTTGCTCCCAGTACAGGTTATGCCAGCACAGGCTACTCGTTGACCGCCATCCCCGGGCATGTCTACGCGGTCAAGACCGGGGACGATCATTACGGCAAGATTCAGGTCATTGATCTGGACGTGGGGGCAGGCTGGGTGGCGTTCAAAGCCTGTTATCAGCCCCAGACGGGAAACAGACAATACAAGCCGACGCAGTAGCAATTAAGGCCGGACGCCGTCTGTGTCTCTTCAGAGGAGCTCTTCTTCGACGCAACGGCATCAGGAAATACCGATGCTCTTGGCTTCGGGAATCCTTGTTCTCGAAGCATTAAGAACGCGGGAAGAGAGCGAATCGTGTTCCCCTTCTCTTGGTAAGAGAAGGGGTCAGGGGATGAGTTCGAAGCCTATATGCAGAACAACCTGATGAACTCACCCTAAATCCCTCTCTTGGGAAGAGAGGGACTTGTGTTCCCCTTCTCTTCGTAAGAGAAGGGGTCAGGGGATGAGTTCCAGACTTGCATGCAGAACAAGTTGATTAACTCACCCTAAATCCCTCTCTTGGGAAGAGAGGGACTT
>CAYFQZ010000445.1:0-1749 GCA_964345305.1 uncultured Ignavibacteria bacterium
TTTGCCGCGCACATCATTCGTACTCATAAAATACATGGTTTATACCTTGCAAATACGGTCTTCACCTTATTGACTCGCCCTATTGTTTTATAGTTTACGTGCATGATTTGAGGGGAAGATAGAGAAAAACTGAAGATGTGTTACTTGTATCCCGACAGGGCGCTGTGTCTTCTCTTGGAAGCCCAGTCTCTGGATGGATGCCATGCTGAGAGCGATTGCCAAGGTACTGAGAGTGCTAAATTCGGAAACCGACCCGGGCCAGATCAGCCTTGCGCTTTGTTTTTCCATGATTGCAGGCCTCACGCCCTTCCTTAGCCTCCACAACCTCCTGGTTTTTCTGCTGGTACTGCTGTTTCGCGTCAACCTATCCACTTTCATCCTTGGGCTGGTCTTCTTCTCCAGTGTTGCCTACCTATTTACCCCCCTCTTTCACCGGATCGGCCTCACGGTGCTGACCATCAGTGCGCTGGAAGGCCTCTGGACAGCTCTTTATAACATGACGCTCTTCCGGCTGGCAAAGTTCAACAACTCCGTGGTGATGGGGGGTTTGCTCTTGTCGATCGTCCTTTTTATTCCTGTTTACCTCCTTTCGAATCAGATGATTGTCCGATACCGGGAACATGTGCTTGCTTGGGTGCACAAGAGCCGGATCATGCAGGCCTTCAAGGCCACGAAGTTCTACCGGATATATGCAACTTACTCCCAGCTAAGGGGTGGCGCATGAAGTGGGTCCGCTGGCAGGGCTTGATCGCGTTTATAGTAGTGCTGATCTTTATATTCGGGGCAGGGTTCCTTTTTATTGACGATGCCATCGAGGGAATCATCGAAAAAACAGGTACGCGTTTAGTAGGGGCAAAAGTGGAGCTGAGAGCTGCTGATCTGTCTATTTCTCCGCTGGGGCTTTCGTTGATAGGGCTCCAGGTCACAAACCCGGACGCCCCCATGACCAATGCAGTCCAGGTTGATCGCATGGCCTTATCAGTAGAGGCTCCTAAGCTGCTTCGCCGAAAAGTGGTCGTCAAGGATATGACGCTTGACGGTGTCCGACTGAACACCCCTCGAAAAACATCCGGCGCTATTTCAGGGCAACGTGCTGCCAAGCCGGTGGCTTCGAAAAGGGCGGCAGGTGAAAAGTTCACATGGCCATCTTTTGAGGTACCCAGCGTAAAAGAGATTCTTCAAAGAGAGAAGCTTCATTCTCTGGAGCTGATCGCATCTCTTCGCGCTGAGCTTCAACTGGAGAAGAAACAATGGGAAAACCGGCTGGCAGAACTGCCGGACAAAACCAAGCTGGCGGGATACAGGAAACGGATTGAAAACCAGAGGTCTGGGAAACAGCGGGGCTTGGAAGGAGTTTTGGGCAGCGCTGGTGACATTGTCGCTATCCAGAAGGACGTGAGAGGAGATCTGGGCCGGATTAAGAGTGCAAGGAAGGAACTGGAGAAGGACGTGGCCTCACTCCGAAAGCGGGTGGATGAGGCGAAAAGGGCGCCACAGGAAGATGTTCGTCGGCTCACCGAGAAGTATTCGCTTTCGCCTGGAGGCCTGATAAATGTGAGTCAGCTTTTGTTTGGCGAGAAGATCAGCAGGTGGGCAGATGCAGCCCTGAGTTGGTACGAGAAGTTAGGGCCTGTTCTGGAAAGGGCCAAAGAACGGAAACGGGGTGTGGAGGTGGTCAAACCGCTGCGGGGACAGGGGGTCACTGTCCGATTCAAAGAGGCTGAGCACCTTCCTAATTTTCTGATTCGA
>CAYFQZ010000446.1:0-3014 GCA_964345305.1 uncultured Ignavibacteria bacterium
GATACCGACCGGAGGCGTCCGCTTTACATTCCACGGGGGCCTCTATATTGGGGAACTCCCGGAGGGGACGTCGCAACGTATTCAAGCGTTTGCCACCACCCTGGCCCGTGCAGGGGTTAAAGATGAGGTGTCGGCACAGATTCAGACTGTCGAATGGTCGAAATACGTGGTGTTCTTGAGCATGATGGCGCCGGCAGTGCTGACGCGCTTGGAAAGGCCAAAGATTTTAAGGGACCCCGACCTTGTCCATCTTATGGTCATGCTGGCACGGGAGACAGCCCAACTATCGGCGAAACTGGGGATTCCCCTTGAGGATTGTGGAAGTATGCGCGCAAAGACCCTCACCGGTGTTCCCGTAGAAGAGGCCGTGGCGGGCCTCCATCAAGTCGGGGAGACGATGGAGGCCCAGGGGGCTGCCGCACATAAAATCTCTACCCTCCAGGATCTTGAAAGAGGTCGCCGCCTCGAAGTCGAGGAGACCTTGGGCTATGCGGTGCAGAAGGGCATGGAACTCGACGTACGGCTGCCGACCGTTGAAACCTGTTACAAGCTTCTCTCGGGGCTAAATCGATACCTCCATTGAAATTGGAATGGGAGGGGAGAAACGCGTATATGACGTTATTCTCCTGGCCTACGCGAGAGGTCTTGGGAGTCTGCAAGGATGGAAATTTACACCCTCATTTGTATCCATGGTCGGGTGGTAGCAGCCGCCCAGAATTTCCAGCAACCACCTTTCTGGAAGCGCGGAAAATCATTCATAACACAATTTATCCTTTCCGGCATGGTATCCTTCGGCTGTCAAAATATCGGGTGGACGATTGAAGAAAGGAGATTGGCTGTGAGCGATTTTGTATTATCACCAGAGCAGGAGCGGGTTCATGATGATCTGATTGGTTGGCTCCAACGCCGCGAAGAAGATGAGGGGTATCGCAATTATATTACGGTCGGCGGTTATGCGGGTACTGGGAAAACCCATCTGGCGACCGCCTTAAGAATATCGCTCAGAGATCTCGACCGGACCATACGGGTGGGTTTCTGTGCCTTTACGGGGAAGGCGTCTTCGGTTCTGAAGGAGAGATTGGAATCCATGGGAGGCCTGTACAAAGGTGATCACATAGGGACCATCCACAGCATGATCTATAGGCCAATCACAGCAGAGGATGAGGAGGGACGGCATAAAATAGTAGGATGGGAAAAGCGCTTGAAACTGCCCTATGACGTGATCATTCTGGATGAGGCCTCCATGGTGAGCTCAGATCTGTGGAAGGATCTGACATCCTACGGCATTCCCATCATTGCAGTGGGCGACCATGGACAGCTGCCACCAATAGGAGACAGGTTCAGCATCGTCCATCTTCCTGATCTGGTTCTCAATGAAATCCACCGACAGGCATTGGATAGTTCGATCATCAGGTTGTCTGCGGAGGTGAGAATGAGGGGCCACATTCCCTTCGGGATCTTTGGGGAGGATGTCTGTAAAATGCGCCGAGCGCATTCCGATTTCGATGATTTATTCGAGAGTCTTGATTTCTCAGAGTCGAGCATAGTCACTCTGTGTGGAATGAACCGGACTCGAGTTCAGGCCAACAGGCAAGTTCGGAAAAAGCTCCGTTATCACGGCGAAATACCATGCGAGGGGGAACGGATAATCTGCTTGAAGAATAACCATTACACGAAGTTGATGAATGGCCAATTGGGAACTCTGGGCAGCATAAGTCTATCTGTTGCCGCCGACATCTATGAGGTAGTCATTGAAATGGACAATATGCAAGAATCCTACCAGACGTTGATGCACAGCTGTTGTTTCGGGAAAAGGGGATACAACGGGTACTATGATGAGGTGTCGCCCAAAAAGGTGGAGAAGATCCTCGATGATACGGGATATCATGCCGTGGATCTGTTCGATTTTGGATATACCATCTCAGTTCACCGGAGCCAGGGATCGGAGTGGGATAGTGTTCTGCTTTTGGAAGAGCGGTCTCGGTATTGGGACGATGAATTCTACAAGAGGTGGCTCTATACCGCAGTCACTCGTGCGAAAGAGAGATTGTTCGTCATAACAAAGGATTAGACGAGGAAAATAGGCCGCATTCAAACCTTTTAGGCTTCGGGCTTGCTGCAATGAATAGGTGGTTTTCGATCAGCCCACGGCCTTGCTTGCTCCAGTTGAGCCGCTAGACGGAAAAGTGTGGCTTCATCTCCGAAGCGGCCAACAAAATGGGTCCCCACAGGCAGGCCTCCTCCGTTCCAATAAAGCGGCACGGACATGGCGGGTTGGCCGGTGACGTTGCTGATGTATGTGAACGGTGCAAAGGCAGCCATCCGCCTACGCAATTCGAAAGGATCCTCCATTGAGAACTTGAAGGTGCCCAGAGGTACAGGTGGCTCACCCAGTGTAGGAGTAAGCCATACGTCATAATCGACAAAGAACCGAGCGATCTCGCGCGTCAGCTTCTGCAAATCCTGTAGAGCCAGCAGGTAATCGGGCGCGCTGAGCTGTTGTCCCCTCTGTGTGAAAGACCAAACGAATGGTTCGAAGAACTCGGAAGTGGGAGTTCGGCCAGTCCTCCTGCCCCAATCATTTATGCCCCAGGCAAAGCCTGCAGACAGGACGGTAGTGAAGGACTGCCACATCAGTTCACCATCGAACGCTGGGGCAGATTCAACCACATCGTGACCCAGTTCTTCGCAGAGCGCTGCGGCATCCCGTACGGCGGATACACAATCGGGGTGCACTTCTTTGCCGAGGGGCGTCTGGCTGCTAAAGGCGATTCGACGTCGACCTGGTTTAACGCCAACCTCCTGGACAAAGGGGCGTTCTGGAAGCGGTGCCCAATAGGGGTCACCCAGATCAGGACCCCCCGTAGCGTCGAGAAGGGATGCGCTGTCTCGGACCGATCGAGTGAGGGCATGCTCGACCGCCAGGCCCGTAAAGATATCGCCGTAGTGAGGTCCCAGCGGATTACGTGCACGCGTTGGCTTGAAACCGAAGACGCCGCAACAGGATGCGGGTA
>CAYFQZ010000447.1:0-3072 GCA_964345305.1 uncultured Ignavibacteria bacterium
GCGAAAACGGCTGGAGATACTTCAGCAAAAGGCAAATGAAGGATATGTGCTTCATTATGAAATAGCCTCGCTGCATGCGCGTCTTGACGACACAAAGAAAGCGATCGAGAGCTTAGAAAAGGCGTACGAAAAACGTGATAAACGTCTTACTGAATTGCTGATCGATGACGCCTTTGACGGACTGCGGACGGAGCCCGGATTTGTTGAGATAGTCAAGAAAATGAGGTTTCCCGAATGATCGGCAAGAGCATTTCTCATTACAAGATCGTTGAGAAACTGGGTGAGGGGGGAATGGGTGAGGTCTACCTGGCAGAAGACACCAGGCTCAACCGCCGAGTGGCGCTGAAATTCCTGCCCAGTCAACTGGCGCAGGAAGGAGATTTCAACCAGCGCTTCAAGCGCGAAGCGCAAGCGGCAGCGGCTCTGAATCATCCCAATATCATTACCATTCACGAGGTTTCGGAGTATGAAGCCAGGCCCTTCATCGCCATGGAGTACGTGGAAGGCCAGTCTTTAAAAGAGGTGATTACGGGAAAGGATTTGAGTATCGAGGAGATACTGAATATCGCTATCCAGATCTCTGATGGTCTGGCCAAAGCTCATCAAGCAGGGATCGTGCATCGGGACATAAAGCCGCACAACATTCTCATGGACAAAGATGGTCGGGCCAGAATATGCGACTTCGGACTGGCCAAGGCAAGAAGGGACGCCATGTTGACCCAGACCGGTACCACTCTGGGCACGGTGGCATACATGTCTCCGGAGCAGGCGCGAGGCGAGGAAGTAGATCAACGGTCGGATATCTTCTCGTTCGGGGTGATCCTGTATCAAATGCTCGCCCGACAGTTGCCTTTCGAGGGTGAACACGAGGCGGCCATATTTCACTCGATAATGAACGAACATCCACAGCCGCTGGCGCGCTTCAACAACAAGGTCTCGCAGGAGTTGCAGAGAATCGTCTCCAAGGCCTTGGCCAAGGACAAGGAAGAGAGATACCAGCATGTGGACGATTTGCGGGCCGATCTGAAGGCTGAAAGCAAGAGCATGGAATACGCCAAGACAGCGACCATGATGCGACCGGCTGACGGAGAGAAACCCAAGAAGATGGCTATGCTTCCCTTCCTGTTAGCGGGACTGGGTGTCATCATCGTGGTGTTGGTTTATCTGGCATTCTTGGGTCAGAAGCAGCCTTCCGGCGTTCGCGCGGAGAGGCCGTCCGTAGCGGTACTGTACCTGCACAACATGTCCGATGATGAGCAGGACGAATACTTCGCCGCCGGCATGACCGAAGATATCATCACCCAGCTTTCCAAGATCAGCGGACTGCGGGTGATCTCGCGAAGCGAGATGGAGCAGTTCAGAAACCAGCCGGTGAGCATCAGG
This sequence comes from uncultured Ignavibacteria bacterium, assembly GCA_964345305.1. GTDB lineage: Bacteria > Zixibacteria > MSB-5A5 > MSB-5A5 > SM1-73 > SM23-73-3. Next base: position 1,384 of record CAYFQZ010000447.1, read on the forward strand.
GCCGTTGCCGACAAGCTCGAAGTCGACTACATAATGGAAGGAGCGGTGCGCAAGCAAGGCAATACGGTGAGGATTACCTGCCAGTTGATTCAGGCCGACGACGGCTTTCATGTCTGGGCCGACAGTTACGACCGAGATATGCAGGATCTGTTCGATATACAGGCGGACGTGGCGAGGGAGGTGGCAACGGCGCTGGAGGTGGCTTTGGCACCGGCAGAGTTGGAGGAGATTGATAAAAAGCCTACTCTGGATGTGAGAGCTTATAATTATTACTTACAGGGCAGAGAGTACTACTTCGGACATGCGACCAACAGGGAGTACCTGGAGCTGGCCATAGGTATGTTTGAGAGGGCGCTGGAGGTAGACTCCAACTTTGCTTTGGCCTATGCCGGACTATCTGACTGTTACAGCAGCTATGTTGCGTTTGTCATCGACGTCAAAATGTCCTGGCTGGAAGAGGCGGAGAGGGCGGCGCAGAAAGCACTGAGCCTTGATCCTGACTTGGCTGAAGCGCATCGTGCACTGTCTCGGCTCTATTCAGTTCAGGGCAAAACGGAAGAGGCCATTAAGGCGGCCGAAAGGGCAGTTGAAGCCAATCCACACTATGCCGAAGCCTGGAGGCTCCTGGCAAACTGGTATATGGGAGCACAAAGGTACGCTGAGGCTGAGGAAGCCTTTCTGAGGGCTATGGAGGTGAAACCGACTGAGAGCGGGCTTTTTACGGGCTTGATTCGGCTCTACCACCTGTGGGGCAAGCATGATAAGGTGGATGAGTACTTCCGAAGGGGGGTGGAAGTTCAGCCCACCAACGATGCGATATATACCGCAATGAGCGCGATTTTGCTCTCGCGGGGCGATCTGGAGCGAGCTAAGCAGATGGCTTACAAAGCGATGGAATTGAATCCTCAGTCAGGCAGCGGGCAAATGACGCTCTTTTCGATTTTCTTTCTGGCCGAGGAGGTTGACAGCGCTGCTCACTATCTGCAGATGACGCGCCAGAGGAATCCCGGCCCGGATTTCTATATTAACATGGCGATTGTTGGTATCATGAGGGAAGACGAGAAACTGGCCCACTCGTATCTGGATTCGTCCCTCGAGCTGCTTGAGCCAATGCTTAAGGAACTTGAGGGTACTCCGGGAGAGTTGGAAGTGCGCTCGGCTATGGCCCTGGTATTCTCCGTTAAGGAGGAAAGGGACAAAGCCTTAAAAGAGATAAACATCATAACGGAGAGCCTGGGTGATTCACTTCTGACTATGGAGTGGTCCCAGGTGGCGTCTCTTCTTTCCTATGCGCATATCCTGCTGGACCAGAAAGCGGAGGCGATCGAACTCATCCGTTTCCTGCTGGCGAACAATGTCACCTCTCCAGCAATACTGAGATTGCACCCATTATACAGAAAACTTGGCGGTTATCCTCCGTACGATGGGTTAGTAGGCCAGGAGCCACAATGATGACCATTGAGTGAAGGGAATCTGACAAAGCAAACACCCGTAATACGTAGAATCATGGTAGGAAAGAACATTGCCCACTATAAGATTATGGAGAAGCTGGGCGAAGGGGGCATGGGTGAGGTTTACCTGGCGGAGGACGCCAAACTCAACCGCAAGGTGGCGCTGAAGTTTCTGCCTGAGCAGTACGCCTCGGATGAGGATTTCAAGGAGCGCTTCAAGCGTGAGGCCCAGGCGGCG
>CAYFQZ010000448.1:0-8719 GCA_964345305.1 uncultured Ignavibacteria bacterium
GCTTCAGCCTCCTGCGATGTGTTGTACAATGATGTTTTCGGGCATGACCAGAACTACGTTGGCATTCCTGACCAGAGTGGCATCAACGGCAATATATCCGCCGATCCGCTTTTTGAGAATCCCTCTGTCGGCAATTATCATCTGACTGCTGGTTCGCCGTGTATCGATGCGGGCGATCCGCATTTGATTGACATGGGGGCGTTTGAATTTATGGAATTCGTGAGGGGAGACGCCAACGACGACGGGGAGATCACCATAGAAGACGCCATCTTTCTGCTGAACTACTTGTTCAAACAAGGGAGCGCTCCTTATCCGCTGGACGCCGGAGACGCCAACAGCGACTTGGAAGTTGACCTTGCTGACGTGGTCTACCTGCTGAATTATCTTTTCGGCGACGGACCTCCGCCGACAGAAGGAGTTCTAGACCCCCGGAACATGTTCGCCTTGCGCGCTGCCGAAGACCCGTCTATCTCCCTGTGGCTGGAGAAGAGGAAGTGCGGCGGTTCGGGCAGAATAGCGGAGATGGCGGTCAAGGGAACCTTTGGAGTGAACCTGGCGGGACTGCAGTTGGCCTTGAAATACTCTACCCAAGCACTTGATCCGGAACTGGAGTTGCCCGCACATCTTGAGGCGCTGCAAATCTATTCATGTGAAGCCGACGGCCTGTTACAGATCGGGGTTCTGGACGTGCAAGGAAAAGAACGCATCTCAGCCGGCAGCAGTGTCGAGCTGCTCGTGCTCAAGGCCCGCAGCGGAGACCTGGCGGATGTTCGCATAACAAAGGCGATTTTGGTCGACGGGCGTGGCTTCGTCATCCCGGTGAAGATACTTGCCGACGAGGAGATAGAGGTGGTCTCACGACCTGAATCGTTCTCCGTCTCCCAGAACTTCCCCAATCCTTTCAATCCGCAAACCCAGATAAGCTACGCCCTACCCCAGGACTGCGATGTGAAGCTCAGCATCTACAATCTGTTGGGGCAGAGGGTGAGGATTCTCGTGGACGAGCATCAGATGGCGGGCTACAAAAAGATCTTCTGGGATGGAAAGGACGAACAAGGCAAGGACGTAGCCAGTGGAGTCTACTTCTACAGGATTCAGGCCAAGGATTTTGACCAGACCAGGAAAATGTTGATGTTGAAGTAGCCGATAATAGTGCTTGCCGACCAGACCCTCCGGCCGAAACCGCCGGAGGGTTTTTTCTTTGCTTTGGGTATGACCGTGAGAGCACCCGGTTTTGTTGGACAGACGCAGGAGGCTTGGGTTGATGAAGCATGAGCAACCGGTTCGTGAACGGGAATTGCTGGCGTGCGGCGGGGCATTGCCAGTCGCCGGCGTCTGTGCTGTTGGACAGAACCAACCTAAAGGACTTGACAGGGCAAAGAAAAATCGCTTAATTACAGGCTTTTGGGGAGCAGTAAAAGCGAGGTGACACATGAATGCGAGATTGGGCAAATTAGCTGTGCCCCTAGTCATTTCCTTCTGCCTTCTGGCGGGATGTGGAGACATGAATCCTACAGACGTAACTCGAATTGTTCTGGATAACGGAATGACCGTGCTGGTCAAAGAACGTCACTCTGCCCCGGTGGTCGCCATCAACACTTGGGTAAATACCGGATATTTCAACGAGCCGGACAGCCTGACCGGGATATCTCATCTCCTGGAACATATGTTCTTCAAGGGAACGAAAAAAAGGGAGGTGGGGCGGCTGCGGGAGGATACGAAAAGGCTGGGCGGATACCTCAACGGGGGTACCATCTACGAATATACGAATTACTACACCGTGCTTCCCAGCAGATTCTTCCGGGAAGGATTGGAGATACAGTCGGACGCCCTATGGAACTCAACCATCGACTCGGTGGAGCTGAGCAAAGAGACAAAAGTCGTTATTCAGGAGGTCAAAAGGAAGCTGGATAGACCCGATGCCCTGGCCTGGGAGAAGCTGATGGAGCTGGCCTTTGATCACCATCCCATCGGCCGCTGGAGAATGGGCACCCCTGAACAGATCGCGGCGTGGAGCAGGGATCAGCTGGTCGACTATTACAGGAGCTCCTACCGGCCGGATAACATAATCCTGGCAGTCGTCGGCGACGTTAGAACGGAAGAAGTGCTGGAAGAGATAAGGAAGTACTACGGAGATGTCAAGGTCGAGAAAACCCCGAAGTCGGAAATTCCAAAGGAGCCTCCGCAGGCGCAATTGAAATATCGGCAGATGAAAGGAGACATAACCACAACCTACCTTAAGATCGGATTTCATATTCCGGGGCAACTGGACCGCGACTTCTTCGCTCTGGAGGTTCTGGCTCACATCCTGGGGCGCGGGCGCAGCTCGCGTTTAAGCCAAGTCTTGCTGGAGAAAAAAAGGCTGGTCAATTCTATCTCATCTGAAGCCTATGTCCAAAAAGATTTTGGTCTGTTCATGATCGAGGCGGAGCTTGAGGCGGAAAACCACTTTGACGCAGAGCTGGAAATCTTCCGTGAGATCGAGAGAATCAAAAGACGGGCCGTGTCGGACCAGGAACTTGTCAAGGCCAAGAACGCAATCAATTTCTCCTATCTTTCCTCAATCGAGACGGCCAGAGGCCTTTCTGCCAATCTGGCGTTTTTTGAATCGTACGGCGATTATCGATTGGGGGAGGAATACGTGGCCAACGTGGAGAAGGTCAGCGCCGATGAGATCAGGACTGTGGCGTCGAAGTATCTGGTCTTGACGAACGCCAGCTTGCTGGAGTACAGGCCGAACAGTCAGTTCGATGAGGGGATAACCGCCGCGGGCATGATGGCCGCCATTGATGAAGGGTTGAAGCAAGAGGGCCAGCGGGAGGAGGTAGTCGAATCGAAGCCGGCAGAATCGCCCAGAGTGAAGGCATCTACCGATTACGACCGAAGACCGGACAAGGCTCCGCTTGTGGAATCGACTGCCCGAAGAGATACTCTCTCTTGCGGCGCCACTCTGATCACGCGGGAAAATAGCACCCTCCCCTTGGTCTCGCTCGGGATATACTTCAAGGGAGGCAGGATTGCCGAATCCGAAGAGAACTCGGGGATAACCCGGCTCACCCTGGAAGGGAGTCTCAAAGGAACCGAGCGCAGGACTGGAGAAGAGATATTCAGCTCGCTGGAGACGCTGGGGGCTTCCCTTGAAAGGGAAGTGGAAGCGGACTATTTTGGGTATCTGGTCAAACTCCTGTCGGGGAGTCTAGAACAGGGGCTCCAGATAATGGCGGACGTGGTCAAGAATCCGGTCTTCGATCCGGACGAGTTGGAAAAGGAGAAGGCGATCCTGCTGGCAAGGATCGAGAAGAACAAAGACAACATGGGAAGCCATCCCATCCAGCTCTTTTACCGGGCGGCATTCGGGGATCACCCCTACGGACTGAATAGGTGGGGCACCGAGGAGGCGGTTGCCAAGCTTGGTCAGTCGCACCTGAAGCACTGGCACAGCCGGCACTTCACTGCAGCGAACATGACCATTGTGGCCACGGGTGATTTTGATCGGCTTCGGCTGATGCAGGCGGTGGAGGAGTTGTTCGAGGATTTCGCAGCAGGAAGGACGCAGCAGCAAGATACGCCTGGATCAGCGGTGGCCCTTCAGGAACGACTTGTAGTGGAAAGCCGCTCCAAGGCGCAGACCGCCCAAGCGCTTGGTTTCGTCACCTGCCCTTACCGGGAAGAAGATTACTATGCCCTCAAGCTTCTCCAGGCGGTGGCCTCTGGAACGGGCGGAAGGTTCTTTCGTGAGCTCAGAGAGAAAAGAGGGTTGGCATACACCATCTACGGAGTCAACGATTCCTGGGATCAGGCGGGAGCTTTCTATGCTTACATAGCCACTTCTCCGGAAAATGAAGAAGCGGCCAGAACCGCGCTCCTGGATGAGTTCTACAAGTTCAAGAGCGTCCCCGTAAACGCTGAGGAGCTTGAGATTGCCAAGAACTATATCAGCGGAGTGTACCAGATATACATGGAGACCAACTCGAATCAGGCAAGGCAATATGCCAAAGCCGAGCTTCTGGGCAAAGGAATTGAGTATGTAGAACAATACCCGGAAAGGATACGCGCGGTCATGCAACGACAGGTGATGGACGTGGCCGAGAAGTACTTCGATTCCGAAAGCCTTTCCTTAGGCGTGGTGAGGGGTGAAAAATAAGGGTTGAAGTCAGACCGGATATTTCTTATAATAGATCCGGTTTCAGACGCATTATCGTCTGGCCGAAAACCGACATCCGGGCGACCCGAAGGCGGATTCTTCGATCCTCTTCGCAGCTACTGAGCCACGACCAATTCTGAAGCACGGTACGAGGTAAGCGAGGTTGCCGTAGTAAGGATCTTCAAATACGGAGGAAACTGATCACAGATGCCCCGGAATGCCAACAGGGATAAGGGTCGAGGCAAGACCGATCTTTCTCTCCCCACCGGTCTGGTCTATCACCCGGATTATCTGAAGCACGACTCGGGAAAGAATCACCCTGAGAGCGCCGAAAGACTCTCTTCACTGATTGCTCACCTGGAGGGAATGGATCTGCTATCCAAGCTGAAAAACATTGAGCCTTATTGCGCTCCGGTGGAATGGGTGGAGACGGTCCACGATCCACGATACGTCAAGATGGTAGAAAAGACCTGCAAGAACGGCGGCGGAATGCTCGATCCGGATACGGTGGTGGGAAAGGAATCTTACCGGATCGCTCTGCTGGCAGTCGGCGGGGTGATGGCTGCGGTGGACGCGATTATGAACAAGAAGTCCGGCAATGCATTCTGTGCAGTCAGACCGCCGGGGCACCACGCAGAAAAAGACAGAGCCAGGGGCTTCTGCATTTTCAACAACGTCGCGGTGGGAGCCCGGTACGTTGAGAAAAAGTTCGGTCTGAGCAGGGTGCTCATCGTCGATTGGGACGTGCACCACGGCAATGGCACACAGAACATTTTCCTGGACGACCCGTCGGTATACTACTTCAGCATTCACCAGTTTCCCTACTATCCCGGCACGGGCAGCGAGAACGAGGTGGGCGAGGGTGAGGGGGAAGGCTATACCTTTAACATGCCAATGTTTGCCGGGAGCGGTGATCTGGAATACATTGAAGCTTTTGAGAACATATTTTATCCGGCGGCCGCCAAATTCTCTCCCGAGTTCATATTCATCTCTGCCGGTTTTGACGCCCACCAGCAGGACCCCTTGGCGGCGATAAATCTGTCGGAAGAGGGGTACAAGCGAATGACCCAGGTGATCACCAAACTGGCCTCGGATCAAGGGGACGGCCGTGTGGTGTCCGTCCTGGAAGGCGGATACAGCATCAAGTCCCTTTCCGCCTGCGTAGAAAAACACATCCGCGCCCTGATGGGAGAGGAATAGGGCGGCGTCCGCTATTCCGGACGGTACCGACTTAAACAGATTTCTTCAGATGCCAGGGGGGCTTCTTTCTGTCACATCCGGATCGGACCCATGCGCTGCATTTATGAAAAGGTGTTGCTTCTTGTTTTCGTTTTCACTTTTTCGTCAGCCTGTGCCTTCGGAGAAGAGCGGACCATCCCAATTGCCTCTTACTGGATAGACGTTCATCTGGATGTAGAAGGCAAAAAGCTCAAGGCAAATCAGAAAATATCTTTCCTTAACACATCCGGAAAGTGTGTCGACACTCTGTTCCTTCACCTTTATCCCAACGCCTTCGCCAGCGACAGCACCATTTTGATGACGGAGAGCTTCTTCCCCGAGCGGGTTAAGAAAGACCAGAAATTCAGGGGCTACCTAAGCATCGACAGAGTTGCCACCACCTCCGGTCTGGATCTGACCGGAAACGAGATAATCGACGAGACGATAATGAAGTTACCGCTCCCTCACGCTCTGCCCCCACTCGGTCGGGTGGATCTTGAAATCGAATTCGAACTCAAGCTGCCGGAGATATTCCTGCGGATGGGATATTCAGGAGATGATTTCATGATCGGGCAGTGGTTCCCCAAGATGGCCGTACTCGAAGAAGATGGCACATGGAATGCACACCAATACCACTTCAACAGCGAGTTTTTTGCAGACTTCGGAGATTACGAAGTCTCTATTACGCTTCCGCCAGACTACGTGGTAGCCGCGACCGGTTATTTGGCAGATGAAAGAGAGAACGGCGACTCCACCAAGACCCTGCTGTTTCGAGCAGACGAGGTGCACGATTTCGCCTGGGCCGCAAGCCCGGACTATAGAATTGCGACTAGAAAGATCGATGGCATCCAGGTGAAGTATTTCCATAAACCTGAGCACAGCGAAGTCGCAGATCGAATAATGGATTGCGCTGAGTTCGCCTTGAGTTATTACGGCTCCGCCTTCGGAAAATACCATTATGATCATTTCACCATGGTGGATGCTAAGGTGGGCCGGGGCAGAGGAGCTATGGAGTACCCGACCCTGATTACGGTACGTCCCTCGGCAATCCCTGCAGAGAAGGTACGCCTGGATGCAATGGTGGTCTTTCACGAGACGGCTCACCAGTGGTGGTACGGTATGGTGGCAAACAACGAGTTCGAAGAGGCCTGGCTGGACGAGGCGTTCGCTGAGTACTCCCAGAGAAGGGCACTGGAGAAGAGATTCGGGAACGAAGGCAACGTTGTGGACCTGTGGGGCATCAAACTGGGTGAACTCCAGTTGACCAAGCTGGGGTATCTGCTTGATCCGGAAACCGACCCCATATTGACCAGATCCTGGGAGTTTCGCGACTATCTGAGTTATAGATCAAGCGTCTACCTAAAGGCTTCGCTGGTTCTGGAGACCTTGCGAAACTACCTGGGCGGGGATAGCATGGATCAGCTCTTGCAGGAGTACTTCCGGCGCTACAAGTTCAAACATCCTCGGACCCGAGACTTCATCGAACTAGTCAACTATTTCACGGACGGAGATTTCTCTTCCCGGTTTGAGCAGCTGCTTCTCGGGACGGGGGTATGCGACTATGAGGTCAAGAATATAAAGAGCTCACTCGACAACCAGGAGGGCAGGACAGCGCAATACGCCACGGAAGTTGAACTGGCAAGAGTAGGTGAGGTGATCCTGCCCGTGGAGGTCTTGATCGAGCTGGAGAATGGAGAGAAGATAAGGCGCTCGTGGGACGGACAAAACAGGTGGCACAAAATAGAGATCATAACGGATTCGGCAATCAAGTCGGCGACCATCGATCCCGAGAACGAAATCGTTCTGGATGTCAACGTCAACAACAACAGTCGGTCGCTTAAGTCCTCGGACTCCGTGATGATGAAACTGGGGGGCGAATGCCTTTTCTGGTTGGAAAACCTGATGGGCTGGCTAACCTGCTTCTAGCAGAGGCGAAGTGAATCCGGCAGGCAGTTCGGCTTGTCGGCGCGCATCTAATGCAGGGGAATTATCCCGGTGAAGTTCACCAAGGTTTGGCTCGACTCAATCTTGTCGGGTTTCAGGAAAGTCTGGAGGAACAGGTTCCTGGTGGCGATCATGTTCCTTTTCAAGCTGCTCTCCTCGATGCTGCTGATCTTCCCGCTATATCTGATGCTGTCGGCAAGCTTCGCCCGTAACGTCAAAGCTTCACGCTTCCTCTCCGGCGTCGACTTTTCGCTGATGATCGACTTCGTCTACCGTTGGAGGGATGCTTTGCCTGTTTATCTCGTGGTGTTCACTCTGGTATGTGGTCTGCTGGTAATTGTCTTTATTTTCCTTTCCGGCGGGTTCTGGGGGATTCTGCGGGAGGAGATTGTGGGACCGACAGGAAACTCAGCGATGGAGAGGTTCTTCGCTTACTGCGGGAGGTACTTCTGGAGCATGCTTAAGATTTCGCTTCTGCTGGCGGTTCTTTATTTCCTGGCCTTTTGGGTTTTCTTGGTCATCGTTTCCCTTTTGTCCTCTGTTGCCGGAAAGGCAAGCCTCTGGCACGTGACCTCATGGCGGATGCTTGCCAGGTTTGCGATTGGCATCCTTCTCTTCTGTCTGGTGAACATGGCGGGCGATTACCTCAAAATATGTTCGGTTAAAAATCACGGAGAGCGTTTCTTTCGGGTAGTGCGCACGACTCTCAGATTTCTGTTGACAAACCTGCTTGGAGCTTTAAGTTTATACTACTCTTTGAGCGTCGTTTTGCTGGTGTTGATCCTGCTATGTATTGGACTTGAGCAAGCCATGGATGCGCTGCCCCATACCGGTGTTGTAATTCTGCTCACTTTTGTGGCTCAGCAGGTCTTCGTTCTTTTTCGCTCTTACTACCGACTGGTGTACTATTCCTCCCAGTTGGCCTTTTACGACCATATCACCGGTGGGCCGGCTGCCGCTGGTTAAGCAGTCGGCCGGGGTTGGAGCCCGATGCTTGAAGAATAGAGCTGAATCGAGATGAGATCCTATTAACCTCGAGTAGGAAAGGAGAGAAAGATGGCAGAGAAAAGCCAGGTGACCGTCAAGTGGCTGGGACACAGTTCGTTCTTGATCCGTACGGCAGACGGTTTGAAAATAGTGACCGATCCTTTTGACAACACCGTGGGTTACCCAATGCCGGACGAGACCGCGGACATATGTATGGTGTCGCACGATCACTTTGACCACAACTGTGTCTCGGTGATAAAAGGAAGTCCTCAGGTGGTCAAAGGGACCGGGGAGAAGGAGGCGAAGGGAATCAAGTTCAAGGGCGTGGGCTCGCACCACGACGAGAAGGGCGGAAAGGAAAGGGGTGAGAACACAATCTGGACATTTGAACTGGGTGGGATCAGGTTTGCCCACGTCGGAGATCTG
>CAYFQZ010000449.1:0-6877 GCA_964345305.1 uncultured Ignavibacteria bacterium
CCGTTGCCGTTCTCATCGTCCCCGTTTTCATCGACCACCATATTAAGTGTGTGATAGCTCAGATCTAATCACACGCATTTTCCATTTGTTCAATTCAATAATTCGTTTTACGAGTAAGTAGAACCAAGTATCGGCTTCAGGGGAGACACGAATTTCAGAGATCAATTGTTGTAAGCGGGCTTGAATATACAAGCCAGGATGCGCAAAATTATTCATGTGCTTTCCCTGAACTTCTTGCTTCGTATAGAGCTTGCCTTCGGGACTTACACAGGCTTGGGTTTTGAGATTAAGCGTGGCAATTCTAATCTCTTTTTCATGCTGATAAGTTGCGGCATCTTTCAGAAATGCTCGTTCACCTCCTCGAATTGCATGATACATTGTCATTAGATGTGTTGTGAAATCAACATACTTGATTCTGCCAATTGATGTCATGTCTTTGTCATGCGGAACGCCGATGTTGTCAATGAGCTGCTTGATTGTAGATTTGATTGCTACTGATTCCTTGCCTCCTCCATATTCACGCCACATACGTTCAGATTCATTTTCTCCGAGAAACCAGCAGTTAACTATGCACAGTTCACGTGAGTCTTGTTCATTACGGGATGCCATCTGATCAAATTGCCAGTGGTGTTCAGGAGGAAAGTGCTTCTTCATCTTATGATCGTGTGCTTGCATCATCTGTTTTGTTGCAAGCGGCATCATGCCTTCGTACTGATCCTGTAGAATGTTCAGTTTTGAAAACCACAGTGCCTGATAGACGATGAGAGAAATGAACTTAGAGAAAGGCATGTATCGCCATACTGTCAAACCCATGTCCTCTTCTGTTAAATCTCTGAGATTCACTTGCATTTCTCTAACGGGTGACAGTCACCTATTTGTTCATAATGCCACTCCCCTTAATAGGTCGCCGTCCCTGTTCTTCCACATGTAGTGCTGGATGCTCTTGTTGGCTCCTCATTCCCAGCGTCTACGGTTGTTCTTCCGACGGCAAGCGAAGCAACTTGCCATGGTGCTCACGTAACTCCTCGATCTCATCATCCAGCTTGGTCAAGATGCACGCCTCGTCCGCAGAACGTAGGTCATTCCGAACGGAAGTCATCTGGTCGATGAAGAAATAGATCCGATGCGTGTCGCCGCGATGGAATCCCTCTCCTGTTAGCTCGATCTGCTCCAACTCGTTATTGACCCCCCCTGCAGCCGCGGTGGCAGCGTCGGTGAACTCCTTGAGAATCTCGTGACCTTTCACATGGGTGGTTGCGCCGACTCGCTGGATTGCTGCTCGAAGGCGGGTCAGATACCGCCCCTTCAGGATAAGCTGGTCTGTGAGAGGGCGGTGCTCTGGCGGGTCATCAAGCGGTGCGTACTGTCCGCTGAATGGACCATCCGGGTCAGTGCGCATGGCCATAGCTAGGTCGGACAGACGTTCGTTTGCCAGGAAGTCCAGTAAGGCCTCTTGACGCGCCGAAACGAGGCGGGCAACGAAGATGCCCACGAAGAACAAGCCCACTAGAACCTCGGCGGCCGCCAAGGCCGTGCCAAGTCCCTCGGGCTGGAAATCGCCGTAACCGCGGGAGGAAATAGTCACAAAGCTGAAATACAGCGAGTCGAGGAAGTCTGGGGCATTCTTGATTCCGTGCCCCAGAGGGCCGAGCACACGATAGGCGAGGGCAAAGCCAAGGACGACACAGACAAAGGCAATGACCAACGACTCAAGGGTTACGCGTCCAATGTATTCAATAAACCGAGGAACAGGACGATAGGGACGGACCCTGTTTTCCTGTTTCTCCTTTTCGACTTTCCGGCTATCTCGTTTGCCGATCATAGGGTGCGTCCCTATCTACCGTTTACCTGTGGCGTGACACCTATTGCAGGTCATCCTGCTATTGTATGGCCCCACGGTATAGCCTTTTCCATTACACGCGGAGCAGACGTCTCCTTTCCGTCGCTCTGGGATATCCGGGGACACAACACTTATTTCTCCTGTCATTTGGCCTTGCGGCCTGGCTTGGCGGGCCGCCCGATTCGGTGCAACGTTCGCTCGATACGATCCAGAAACGCGCTCTCGCCCAGGGGCCGTCCCGTTCGCGCGTGACGGCGCAATGGCTCGGCTTCTTCCACCGCCACGGCCTGACGTCTCGGGCACTTCCAACATCCGATTCTCCTTCGCCTTATCCTGGCATCATAACACACCCCATCGGAGACCTCAACGGAATCAGTGCGAGAATCTCCCGATTGTAGATCTATGGAGATCTATGGGGGCGGACCCCATTTTTCTGTTTCTCTTTTGCGACCTTCCGGCCATCTCGTCTGGCAATCATAGGGTGCGTCCCTATTTCCCCCCCCGCCTATTTCCGCTATTTCCGTCATTGTCTATTCGCCCAACGGCGCAAATGTAGCGTAGCGGAATTTGCATCCGAGTTGATTTGCATCGTTAGGCGGTGGCCCCTTCTTGTTTTTTGCATTTGACGGCGAACCATCCCTTATGTTTTTCCTCAAGTGCATCGAATTCCGAGTACCCAACACCTTCCAATACTTCTCGAAATTCTTCGATGCTTAGATACGTCATGCCAATGGCATCTACAATACGCTGATTTCTGCGGTCGTATTTTTTGTTTTTATAAACGGCTCCCACAATAAGGAGTTGTCCGTTTTGCTTCGTAACTCGATGAACCTCTTTGAGGTCATTACGAAAATCCGGCCAGAAATAGTGGCTTTCAAAAGCGGTGACCAGACCAAAGGCGCCATCGCTGAATCTCATCGAAGAGACAGCCTCTTGAAATATTTCCACTCGTCCTTCGTTAATAAGCGCACGATTCTTTTTCCTGGCCACTGCAACAGCATCTGGCGAATAGTCAATGCCAACGACTTTGCCATCTGTGGCGATTCCTGCAAGTCGCTCAGCAGTCCTTCCGCCGCCACAACCAATGTCAAGTGCGTCTATATCACTTGCGATGTCGATAAAGCCTAAACCCCATCTCGTGAGACCGGAATGCCCAACATTCATTCCCTTAGCGAGAAATCGACCAAATCGCCCATTAGGTTTTTTGCACTGACTTAGCATTCTTTTTAACAAGCTCATACAAGACTCGTTTCTATCTACAGGGATCTATAGGGACGGACCCCATTTTCCTGTTTCTCTTTTTCGACTTTCCGGCCATCTCGTCTGGCAATAATAGCGTGCGTCCCTATTTCCGTCTTATTTCCTCAGTCTATCAACAGTGGACCTTTTTGAGTTCTGAAATTGAAATGTCTGGGAGTAGGCTCGTAATGCCTCCGTGGGGAGTACCAGTATGTAATTACACCTACATCATGGTCTTCTAGTTCAAATTCAGTCGACAGCTCAGCGTCCCCCTTCTTCGACCAGATGCGGATCTGATGCTTTCCTTCGGATAGCGAAAGTACGAACGGTACAAAGGAGTGTTGGGTGCCAACCGCAAAACAGGCACTAACGACTAGTTCTCCGTCGATCTCTACCCGAACATCGACCGGGTCAATTTCGAAGCTTTGGTTGCTTACGAATAGCGTGAAGTTGCCGTTTGGGTCCAGCAGGCTGCTGCTTGGAGCAGAAAGCTCAGGATCGCCGCACCCCGTCAATGTCAGCAACACAACGGCAGGAATCATTACATGGACCATCTTCGGCATTTCTAATCCGCCCGACATTGCATATACAGTCTGTATAACACGCCGCAGCCGACGAAACTGCGGCACAACATCCCTGGAAAATGGTGGATCAAAGGGACGGACCCCATTCTCCTGTTTCTCTTTTTCGACTTTCCGGCCATCTCGTCTGGCAATCATAAGATGTGTTCCTGTCCCTAAAACACAATTTCAAACTCACAACGATCTGCCCCTTGGATGATCGACTGCTTGAGTTTCACCTTTACCGGCTTGCCGAACGCGGCTTCGAAGAGGGACTGATACCATCCCGCCGAGCAATGGCAGTAGGTATCGGAGGGGAACGGTTGCTGCGTGTGCTTCACCCGCCCGCAGTAACACGAGTCGTAGCCGCCCACGATCGTGTTGCGGTTTTTCAGTTTCAGCCTTCCTCCGCCGATGCCTCTTTCATTCAGCTTAGTGAGCAGTTCCTGGACCGATTTCGATTCGGCCGTGAACTGCCTGGCGCGTTTCTGCAGTGTAGGGCCGCAGCATTTCATGCCGCAGGCCTGCATTACCTTTCTCGCCGTGGGTTTGCCCGCTTGGTTCTCAAGACGCCGGACGGCGTTCTTTATCCATTCGGCTTTCTGTGCGTAGTCCGATGTCGCATCAAATCGCTCCGTTTCGATGATGACCTTCTTCGATACCGCTGCGCCGGCTTCGGCGTCGATGCACCGCTTGAACCTGGTCATCCACCCGCCGAGTCTATGGGCCTTTACCATGTCCTATGTCTCCTTCCGACGACCGGATGCCAATCGGTATACCCCTTGCTGTCCCCCGCTTGCGCATGATGTTGATGAATCTCGTTGCGCTGATCGGACGCTCCGCGATGAGCTTTCCATCGTAGATAATGCTGAACACGCCATAGGGCGTCGGGAGCTCCCTTGATTCCTTCGCGCTCCTGATGCGAACCACTCGCGGCTCAAGCCCCAACGTCCTGGACGCCTCCGCAATCCTCTCCACCGATTTTATAGCCAACGTGCACTGATCGGCAGCCAGGATCGTAAGGCCCTTTTTGTACCTCTTCAATACTCGCTCCCTATCGACGATGAAACGAGGATCAGGGGCTGTCTTCTTGAACTTCTTGACGAGCAGCTCGTAGGGAGGGATGCTCTCCACCGAGACAAAACCCGCCTTGATGAACAAATCCCTTCGTGTCATGAAACTATCGGAACTTGTGACCACGGCGACCCCTCGGCACTTGCTCTTCTGCGCGTCCCTCAGACAACTGTCCAGGAGGAGAGACCCAAGCCCTTTGCCCTTGTGTTTCCTGATGACCCACAGGCAATGGATGACAAGGTAACCCTCCGCCTCCACCGGTCTCCACGCATGACTGCCGGGGGCGTACTCGATCATGCCAATATCACCGGACTTCTCTGAGCGGAGCACTTTGTATCTTAGGCCTTCCGCATAGCGCTCCGTGAGCCAATTCACTTTCCGACGAAGCCCCAGGTTGTTGGCGTTTTTGTTGCCACACAAGCTGCAACCGCCGATGTTGTCGGCATTGGTGTCGATGATTTCGTACTCTCTCATCTTGCTGCTCCAAACGGTTATCTAATAGGGTTATCTAATAGGGACGCACCCTATTTTCCTATTTCATGCCTAACTTCTCACCTTTTGCGAGTAGAGCGATTGACTCCTTAAGTCGTCGCTCTTTTGTCTCCTGTCGTTTAGCGACTGCAATCCAGCCGATGTATTGTTTCTGATACGAAGGGGCCAATTGATGGAAGAACTCCCTGGCTTTTTTGTTCTTTGCCAATTCGCTCTCCAACTCCTCGGGAATATCAAAAGATATTTGCGGGCGATCCGGCCTATTCCATTGACCAGATGCCTTAGCCTCCTTTACCTTTACCATACCCGCTTCCATCATAAGTCCCTGCTTTTCAAGCTTCGCGATGCGTTTCTTGTTCAATTCCGACCAAAGACTATCTGGCTTTCGGGGCGTTACCTTCCTTGCATACCTATCGTCATCGATTCTCTTAATAATGCTGTCGATCCAGCCAAAGCACAGAGCTTCTTCAACGGCCTCACCGTATTCCAGCGAAGGTTGCCCCGTATGCTTCCTATAGAAGACCAGCCAGATGCCGTCGCTCTTATCATGATGTTGACTGAGCCACTCTCGCCATTCTCTCCGGTTCTTTACATACACCTGTTTCATCGGCATCCCTCACGCCGCCATGACCTGATGTCTTGGGCACTTCCAACATCCGATTCTCCTTTGCCTGATCCTGGAATCATAACACACCGTGTCGGAGAACTCAACGGAATCAGCACGAGAATCTGCCGATTGTGGCCTGCGGCGGAAATAATCGGGAGCGTTTTTAAGTGTGATCTCATATGTGCCAACGACCAAGCTGACCGGGTGGCCGCCGATCAGCATCCCACTTAATTCCCACCACATCGGCCGCTCCGGTCCAACGTGTGGTTAGGCTCAGTTCTCGCTCCATCAAATTCTCGCCTCAGTGCAGGAACGCCTTGATCTCCGGGTGTTGGTTTTCCAGACCTTGTCGGATCGCTTCCGCTGCCCGTTCCGCAGCTTCCTCCGATCCCAGCTTTGAGGGAATCGCTGGCAGTTCAACCTTCATCTGCCGATAGACCGGCGATTGAGCTGTGAGGTCAATCAAGAACACTTGGCCGGCCCCAATGTCTACGCGTTCCCCGCCGATTGTCAGGCTCTCATTCGCAACTGCCGTGCGTGTCTCGTTGAGTTCAAGCCGATAAGACGCCTCGATTGGCTTCCCATTCACCTCGAGCCGGTCATTCGTTTCCGCCACTGTCCCGTCAAATGTGCAGCGTAGCGTCCTGTCCCTACTAATGATACCTCCGTATCCCCTGAGTCGACGACCATACTTGAAGAGAATAAGATACGTGAACTGCTCCTGGTTCCCCGGCTTCCTCACAGTCCCGAATAAGACACCCGGCTTTGGTGGGACGATGACAAGTGTCCTGCTTGAAATGTGAAAACCCTCACTGACAAGGCGTGCGCGTACCTCTGGCCGGATGAAGTCAAGGTCGGCCCCCGTGATACGTGCCCCTACCTCAACGACCTTCCACACTGGCCTATGTAGTTGGACGTACCACAACCAACCCGCCAAGGGGACCAGACAGATTAATAGCAGCCAGCCTATAGTCTTACGCCGATTTGTCATTGTCCTGCCTTCCCGCCGCGTGGAGCCTAACAATGTATATATGGTTTCCGTATAAGATCCCAAACTGCGCTGGG
>CAYFQZ010000450.1:0-3839 GCA_964345305.1 uncultured Ignavibacteria bacterium
TTCCACGATCAGCTCTTGAGCTACGGGACCATTCCCATTCAAATGGTCAGGCAGAAGATGCTTGAGAGTTAAGTTTGAGATTTTCGGCTTTCGCTTTTCTAACCGCTCTTGTCGAAGGCAGGTCTGTGGCTAAGGTCTGTGTCGAAAACGACGGTGTGGGAGATCGAATGCCCCAGCCAGGTCAAAGAGTCAGTAGACAAGGTATGTTTCAGCACTCGTCACCTGAAATAGAAACAGGTTTTGTGCGCTCCATCCGTTCTCATTAGGAGGGTATTGTGAGACTGAGCCGAATAACGATGAGCATTCTTTTTCTTGTCCTTCTCCTTCTGGCGTCTTGGGCGGTAGCTCAAAATCCCCAAGAAACATGGGAGCAATACAGGACGCCGGAAGAGGCGGGATGGTCGTCACAGAAATTAGAACAAGCGAAAAGACTCTACGATAGCCTCGATGCTGCCGCGTTTATGGTCGTGTACGACGGCAAGGTGCTCGTCTCGTGGGGCGACGTGGAGAGAAGATTCATGTGCCATTCTGTCAGAAAGAGCCTGCTGAGCGCCCTTTACGGCACTCACGTGGACGACAGATCTATCGACCTGACCAAGACTTTGGCAGAATTAAACATCGACGACAAATCGCCCCTGACCGCCACGGAGAAACAGGCAACCATAAGGGATTTGCTCAAGGCCAGATCAGGAGTATATCATCCTGCTGCTTACGAGACCCAATCCATGAAAGCCAGGCGCCCAAACCGGGGCAGCCACCTGCGGGATACGTTCTGGTATTACAACAACTGGGATTTCAACGCGCTCGGCACGATCTTCGAGCAGGAGACGGGGACGGACATCTTTGAGGATTTCAAAAATCGAATAGCCGATCCGCTTCAGATGGAGGATTACCGATTGATCGACGGCTACCACCATCTGGAAGCTGAGCACTCCATTCATCCGGCATATCCCTTCAAGATGTCGGCCCGGGATATGGCGCGTTTTGGCCTGCTCTATCTGCGAGAGGGCAAATGGAATGGCAAACAGATCATCTCGAAGGAATGGATTAAAGAAAGCACGGCCTCCTATTCTGACGCCGGCAATCGCGGCGGCTATGGTTATCTCTGGTGGATTTCGGGCGAATTCAAAGATCTGGGAATGTATTCAGCTTATGGAGTGGGCACTCAGATCATCTCCGTCCTGCCGGCTGCGAACCTGGTGATCGTGCAGCGCGTTAACACTTATGAAGGGAGGCGGGCGGCTCCGAGCAAAGAGCTGTTTCGGTTGACCGTGGATGCCAAAGTCTCGGAACCTGAGCCCGACCCTGAGTTAATCCCGCTGCAGAATTCGCCTTCCTATGTGCGTCCCGAGACTATCGAGGTCGATCCAAATGTTCTGGATAAATATGTCAAGGAATATCCACTGGGCGATACCACCATGTCTGTGAGCAGAATTGACGGCAAACTTCTGCTTGATTCTCCCATGTTCGGAAAGTTCAGACTCCTTCCTGTTTCCGAGACCAAATTCGTGGTGGAAGATGTCGAGCAATACGCCGTCTTCGAGTTCGGCGATGATGAAATGCCTTTTCGTCTGACACTCCACGAGACGCCCCGGAGCGCTGATGTGTATTCCGCCATAGTGGTAGAAGGCATCGAATCGGCCATAGAGCAGTACCGCCGGATGAAGAAAGAGGGAGCAGATTTCAGTGAGTCGGCGCTCAATACCCTGGGTTATCAGCTGCTGGGGATCAAGAAGATCAAAGCCGCAATCGAAGTATTCAAGCTGAACGTGGAGGCCCATCCCGAATCGTTCAACGTCTACGACAGTCTCGGAGAAGGCTACATGCTGAACGGAGATGATTCGCTTGCCGTCGAAAGCTACAAGAAGTCTCTGGAGTTGAACCCGCAGAATGTCAATGCCAGGCAGATGATGGAAAAGATCAGTCAAAAGAGATAAGAATGGAGCAGGCCATGACGCATTACAAGAAGCTGGTCGGCGAAAAATGCTATCTGTCGCCCCCGACTTTGGAGGATGCGGACAAATGGGCCGAGTGGGACAACGACCTGGAGGTCACCATTCCCTTGGGACCGGAAGCCTACACCCCCCTCTCTCTCGACCGGGTTAGAGAAGGCATACGCAAGATGATAGAAAAGGAAGCTCATATCTTCAGTATAATCGACCTTAAGACGGAAAATCTCATCGGGCGATGCCTTCTTTTTGACGTCGACCAGATCAACCGGAAGGGTACCTTCGGGATCGACATCGGCGACAAGGCATACTGGGATCAAGGATACGGTCAGGACGCCACCAGGCTTATCCTTGATTATGGGTTCAACCTGCTTAATCTGCATAACATAATGCTGGGTGTATTCGCCTACAATGAGCGAGCCATAAACTGCTACAAGAAG
Source organism: uncultured Ignavibacteria bacterium (assembly GCA_964345305.1). GTDB lineage: Bacteria > Zixibacteria > MSB-5A5 > MSB-5A5 > SM1-73 > SM23-73-3. The sequence continues at coordinate 2,390 of CAYFQZ010000450.1, forward strand.
GTGGGCTTCAAAGAAATGGGAAGAAGGAGAGAATCCAGGTTCGTCGGGGGAAAGTGGTACGACGGGGTATGGATGGACATCCTAGCGGATGAATCCAAGTCCGTCTATGTGAAGCGAATCGTAGAGAAACAGGGCAAGTGAGCCTCAAGAGCGTGTGAGGAAATGAGTCAGGATAAGAACCTCAATATCAGGATCAGGGAACTTCAGGGCGCCTCTGAGGCACAGGAATGCGCCCGGCTTATGTCTACGTCTGAGCCCTGGATAACTCTCCGCAGAGACTACGAACTCTGCATGAAGATGCTCACTGATCCAAAAAGAGAAGTATATGTAGCACTGCTTGAAAAGGAAATCGTAGGTTTCATGATCCTTCAGATGCGCGGTCCCTTCATAGGTTTCGTCCAGACGGTGGGCGTCAAGCCCGGATGTAGAAACAGAGGTATCGGAAGCGAGCTGGTCCAGTTCGCTGAGGAGAAGATATTCAAAGTGAGCCCCAATGTTTTCATGTGTGTGTCGTCATTCAACCCGAAGGCACAACGGCTGTACCAAAGACTTGGCTATGAGACCATCGGCGAGTTGAAAGATTTCATTGTTTCGGGGCATTCGGAGATTCTGCTTAGAAAGACCATAGGGCCGTCGACGGAATTCAAGCCTGCGTCATAAGCCGCGTCCGCTGAAGACAAGTTTCTTTACACATATTGAGATTATCCTATGGAGGATGTCGTTATCCGACTCGCTAGTGCGCAGGACATTGAGGCGCTGTGCAAGCTCTACCACGAGTTTCATGAATTCCACGTTCGGGGCGTTCCTGACAGGCTGCGAAGTCTGGAAGCGAACAGTGATAACGCGGAGTTGACATCGACCCTGAAGAAGATCATAAGCAGCGATGATTCTGCGATCTTCGTCGCCGAAGTCGAGGGCAAGACAAGGGGACTGGCGGAGGTGTATCTCAGAGAAGACAAAGTCAATCCGGCTGTGGTTTCACATCGCTACGCTCATCTGCAGAGTCTCTTGGTCACGGACGACCTCAGAAGGCAGGGCACCGGAAAGAGTTTGGTCCAAACTGCAGAGAAATGGGCTAAAGATAAAGGCGCGACCGAAATGAGGCTGGACATATGGGAATTCCCCGAAGGACCGCTCCGCTTTTACGAAAAGCTTGGCTATCGTACCCTGCGGCGCACGCTGTTGAGAAAACTATGATGGATGAATACTCCCGGAGGAATGCATGAGATGCAGCAAATGTAGCAAAGACTATCCCTCTAGGCACTACTTTAAAGTTGACTCCATCTGCCAAGCCTGCTACGATGAGTTGAGTCCTGAGGAAAAAAGATCGGCAGAGGAGATTGATCTCAGGTCTGCCAAACGCGAGGCCGCCGTCTGTCAAGTGCAAGGGCATCCGCTCAAATGCCCCGTATGTGGATATGACAGATTCTGGACTCGGCGAACTCTTATG
>CAYFQZ010000451.1:0-2806 GCA_964345305.1 uncultured Ignavibacteria bacterium
CCCGGGCGATCTTCTCCCCCACCACCGATCCCATACTGCCTCCGATAAAACCGAAGTCCATTACGGCGAAGCTGACCTCCCGATCATCTATTTTGCCGATTCCTGCCACCACGGCATCCTTCAACGCGGTCTTCCTCTGAGAGCTCTGGATACGATCCGGATATTTCTTTGAATCTTTGAATTCCAGAGGATCTGAAGCCTGCAGACTGGCGTCGCATTCATCCAGTTTTCCATCATTCAGGATCAGGTTGACATAGTCCCTGCTGCTTATGCGGAAGTGATGGTCGCATTTGGAGCAGACCCAAAGATGCTTCTCCAACTCCTTTCTGTATATGATATCCCCGCAGGCATCGCACTTGACCCAGATGCCGTCCGGAATCTCCTTTTTTCTCTGAGGAATCAAACCCTCTTTTGCTTTTCTGAACCATTCCATAGTGTTCTTTCCCGATCTAACCTTCAGACGAGAGGATCGCGGATTTCCCTTCCCTATGCCAGCTAGATGGGCTTGATCATGACGACGGCATCTTCTTCAGGTGATCGGTAGTATCTTTTTCTTCTCTCCAGCTCGGTAAAGCCGAATTTCCTGTAAAGGGCGACGGCAGCCTTGTTCGATACCCTAACGCTCAGGATGACGCTGGGGCAACCTCTTCTTTCTGCCTCCCGCAGTATCCGCTTCATCATGCTGCTTCCGATGCCCTTTCCTCTGGAGTGCGGCGACACGGCGATGGTGGCTATTTCCATCTGCTCGTATATGTGCCACAGACAACAGTATCCCACGATCTCCGTGCCGGACTTGGCCACCAGGGGAATGGAGAATCTGTTGTTCAACTCGTGCTCGAAACTGCTCTTGCTCCAGGGGTCAGAGAAGGACAGCCTCTCCAGTCGGGCAACTTCGTCCACATCCTCCTGGCCCATTCTCTGGATGGTGATGTCTTCAACCTCTGGGGACATTTCTGTATTTCAGTTCCGCCTCCGACTTCCTGATATACAAAGGCTCCAGCTCGGATATCTCTTCGGTCTGACCGCTGGCCAGCTTCCTGGCACCTAGTCGAGCCACCGACGCCCCGCTGGGCACAGACTGTTCGCCCAGAGCAAAATAAGCCTTTTTCCCTAATCGGTCAATCAGTTCTCTATGGTACAGCTTGGCCCCCGGGCCCACGAAGAGGGTCTCTCCGGAGATTTTTCCGGCCAACGCCTCTATGTCTGCGGCCATATAGTCACTTTGTCTTCTCAGTTCTCCGTCACCGGTTTCGTAGATGGCCGCATACACTTGGTTCTTCTTGGCATCCAGAAGAGGTGCCACCTGGTGCCGGCAAAAAAGGGAGCGGGAAGCTAGGGCGTCCAGACTGGGAACGCTGGCCAGAGGCTTACGGGAGGCAATACACAGTCCCTTTACGGTAGACAGTCCGATCCGGAGGCCGGTGAACGAACCGGGACCGATTGAAATGGCAAATCCGTCCACGTCGGCAAGCTTCAGTCCGACGGTCCTCAAAACCAGATCTACAGCGGGCATGAGGACCTCAGAGTAGGTTACCTTGACGTCGAACTTCACCTCAACCAGAACGTCTCCTTCATCCACCAATCCCATCCCGGCCGTCATGGTGGAAGTATCTAACCCCAAAACCTTCATTGCCTTCCGGAAGACCTCCAGTTTACCGCATGGGAGCTTTCCGCTGCGCCGATAAGAAGATGATTCCCACCGGATTGTCCCGACTCGTGATCAGTATCGCTCCGCGTCGATCTGCCTTTCATTCTCAGAGAGAATCTTCAGGTTGATCTCCCAGCGTCTGTCCGGCAACAGCGGCTCGGCCTTCTCCGCCCATTCGATCAGGCTGATCCCGGTGCCGTAAAGATACTCCTCATAGCCCAATTTAACCAATTCCTCCGGGCCCTCCAAGCGATATAGATCAAAATGATATATCCAGATTTTGGAACCGTCTCTAGTTCCCGGATATTCGTTGATGATGACGAAACTGGGGCTGGTGACCATCCTTTCCACTTTAAACCCGGAGCAGACGCCCTGGACCAGGACGGTCTTTCCGCTGCCCAACGAACCTGTCAGCGCCACCACCGATCCGGGACCCAACTGCTTGGCTAGGGCCCTTCCGAACTCCCTGGTCTCCTGGGGACTATTGGTCTTCTTCTGCATCATTATCTCGTGAGCTAGAGTATACGAAAAGTCTTTCGATAAACAAAGGGATTTTTCAGTCGATCGCGGCGCAGCTTTTGCCCCTCTCCACTTCCTCCCCGTCGGCGGGGAAAAGAGCGGGCAGAGCGTCTCGGGGCGCGAGTTTCCCTGACACGTGTCTTGCTCTCTACCCCATGTTTACAGGCTCGAATCTGACCTTTCGCGTTTGAAAGAGGAGGGCCTGGCGGAGCCAGACTTGAGTCTGGCTCGAATCGTCTCAAACTTCTGTTGACGAAACTTGGATCACCTTGTTTGTTCGTTGGTCCTCTCAGGCTGCCACAAAGTCGCCAACTTCCTGTATTTTTTGCCGATTTTCCACCACAGGGAAGGCTGCGAAAACGACAGGAGCCAGTACTGAACGTTATCTCTGGTTAGAAAAGCATCTGGGCGTCGCCTCTGCCTATGGCTAAGAGGTGTACGATTCTCATTTGGCAGGCATAGACATAGCGCATTTTTCGCTTGACAGCAGGGGGGGATTGTGGTATAGTAACTAATTGGTCCAGCGGAAAGGCTTGGGAAAGCGTAAGTCCAAATCGCAAAGAGGGAGGAATCGATCAGCCGATAGGTGAAAGGGCTTGAAAATCAGGTCGAGACCAGACCTTGGGAAACCTGATGCGC
>CAYFQZ010000452.1:0-4259 GCA_964345305.1 uncultured Ignavibacteria bacterium
ACGGCAAGGGCGACCAGGGCGAGGACAGCCAGAAACGCCAGGCTGAACCACCTTTTGTTCAGAGTGTCATCGACCCTTTGCCAAACCTGATTAGTTTCTGCTTTCTTTTGCCCCCGAGAAGGGGATCGATCGGTCTTCTTCTTTCTTTTCGACATCTATCTGTGGTGTACTACTGGCTGATAGGATTGGGGATTCAGGTCATGCAATGTGGCCTAACCCGGAAATTCCGAATTTATCTCTCACCTTTATCAAGATAAGCTCTTTGCACCGGAAAAGCAAAGGAATCTTGTGGGTCGCCTGCCCTGATCGACGTTTCATCAGGGGCCAGTTCCAGCAAACTGGGCCGAGATGTATTCACGCCCCTGTCTGGGGTCTGTGCCGGGGACTCCAACCTATAAGGCAGAGCATTCAACCCTGCTGTGAGTTTGGAGACTATAAAGAAATTGCCAGAGCAGAAAATAAGCCGAGTTCTGTGCCCTTCGACTAGCTCAGGACGATGATCATCTATCTGGGTCTTCTGTCGCCAGAAGACTCAAGCGACCTACCCGGAAGTGACTCCCCCGCTGCAAGCGGCGGAAACGAGGCGGGCAACCTCTCCTTCCTTACTTGGTCTTGCTCTCAGGTGGGGTTTACCCAGGCCCGTGTTACCACGGGAACGGGTGGTCTCTTACACCACCTTTTCACCCTTACCCCTCTCCCGCCAGAGGCGGGATCGAGGCGGTCTGTTTTCTGTGGCACTTTCCGTCCCTTGCGGGCCCACGAGTTACGTGGCACCTTGCCCCGCACCGTACGGTGCAGGGCTTGCCCTGGAGAGCTCGGACTTTCCTCCCCGATTTTTCCGTTGTTGGGGCAGGAGTTGACCCGTGCCCCAACTTGAATGGATAATCGGGGCGATCATCTATTCTGCTCTGGCAACCTCAAAAGCAATCGGAGCATCAAGAGCGCTCCGATGTAAGAGCCAATAAGAATACGCTTGCTTCCCTGTTTTCTGCAGCCGTTATTGCACCATGGAAGGGGCTTTGAGATCTCCGGGTTTCAGCGCTCGTCTGGGCTGCGATCCCAACAGGAAATGCCGCATGCCCCGAACGTTGAGAAGATGAACGTCCTTGAAGAAGGTCCACGCCATGGCGCCGACCTCGGCCAGGCCCCACCAGACGATGTCGGTGGTCACCGGATTGGCCAGATCCTTAATGCCCAGGAACGTTCTCTTGCATGAACCCTTGACCGGATCGTAGCCAGTGTGAAAGCTTAAAGTCAGCTTCTCCTCATCAAGACCCTCTGCATAGGCCCACTTGTAGCCCTGCACCATAAGGACCTGATACTTCCTATCCATTTCGTCGATGGCGAAAAGCCCGTCGTCGGTTAAAGCCTGGCTCACAGAAGCTAGGATTCTGACCATGTCCCACGGGTTGAAGTGCGGCGTGGACAGTCCATGCATCAGGCAGAGGTCGAATTTCTTCCTCAACCGGTGCACTTCTCGTGCGTCAGCCGTGTCGATCTGCACGTCCTGGCCCAAGACTTGCCGGCCCCATCTCTGACCGGCCTTCAGCGCGTCCTGTCGCAGGTCCGTGATAAGAAGGTCGAACCTGATCTTCTTGTCCATGAGGGCCTTTGCCAACGTGATTCCACCGAATCCCGTGCCTCCACAGATCTCCAGAATCCGAACCTTTCTTCTCTGGGCGACCATCCTCTCCACGAGGGAATGCTTCAGCAAAGTGTCCATGGATTGGGCGGTGGCCTCCAGATACCTCTTGCCCGCCTCGGTCTCCGGATCGTCGGGCCATCCGAATATGGAGTAGAATCGAGAGAGCTCGTTGGAGAGCCCCGTTTTGTCTTCTTGCGTTTTTCTTTTGTCTTTCACCTCTGATCTCCTAAGGTTTGCTTCGGTTGGCATTCATCTTCGAGGCATCGGCTTCAGGAATTCCCCCTCCCCTGGGGCGAACCATACGGCTTGCCTCTTTGGTTGGGTCTGTGGACAATTGCCGAAGTATCTTAAACCACAACTGTAAGCCACCCCTCACTCAGAATAGAAATCGTCATAGATGTCTTTGATTCTTCCCGGCCCCAGCTTTCCGCTGTGAACCATCTCTATCAGGAAATCCCGAAACAGCTTCCCTTGCTGGTTATAGTTCTCGTCCTTCATTACGTTATACAGGGCCACTGCGAAAACGTGCATGCCGTCGTCGTTTTCCTTCCAGCGCTGGTGGGCCTCGCGCTCTATGCCCAGTTTTTCGTTGATTATCTGTTCAAGCGCCTGCACGCAGTCTTCTTCTATGAAGCCCTCGAACGAATTGTAGCCGAACGCCGGATTATGATTCAGTACCTTGTCCATCAGAAATTCGTCATCCTCCAAAAGTGAGAGAGCTTCTCTTAGTTCAGTATCGTTCGGCAGATCATAGGGCGGATGCATCATCTCGTGAACTGCGTTTCGCAGCACGATCTCGAAGGGCCAGGCTACGTCAGTCAAAAACCGCGTTCCTGTTATCTTGATGCCGTGCGGCTGGGAATAGTAGAGCATATAGACCGTGATCTTATTTGAAGGCAGGGCAAATCCCAGAAGCGACTCCTGTTCCTTTATCACGTTATATTCGGGTAGTCCCTTTTCGATGGCTGCTATCCTCTCCTTTACCCTGGGCAGGATATTCTGCTCCCAGTAGCCTTCGAAATCGATATCGCTGAAAAACAGAAATATGGTCTTCAAGTCATCGCGGACGGATTCATATACCTGCCAGCTGTTGTCACTGTAATAGGGAGTCTGTTTTAGATTATCCTGCATGGTCTGGCTATTCTCGACCGTTCTGATCATGTCATCCAGCGTGCTGTCCTCTGTGGCCGAAAAATAAAGCGTCAACAAAGCCGAGATGATGCCACCGCCTTCGTCTTTGATCTTCCGCTTGAGGTTTGCCAGGGCGTTTTCAGCAGCGGGAGTCAGCTGGGATTTGAGTCTCTCGTATTCGTCCTTATAGTAATTCAAGTAGAATGAATCGCCGGTCGCAGTGTTAAGGAGGCAGAGCACGTCGAATTTGAAGGATGGCACAACCTGCCAGTGTGTCGCGGCATGCATTTGAGCGCTTTTGTCAACTGGCTTTTGCTCACCCCCGCTGCAGCCGAGCAGGATGGCGGCGACGCAAGGCGCCGCACACAGCCACAAAGCTGCGTGTTTCATCTTGACATTCTCCTGTGAAATGGCTCAAGGTACGCTTTATCAACTCTATACGTCAGGGCATCCGGGGAAAGTTTCAATTGGGGGTCCGTGTGCGGCATGGCTATACACGTCTGTGCGGTTCCTTTTTCGGCTAATACGCCTCAGGGTCAGGGATTCTCCTTCTCAATAATCGCTGCATACCAAGCTTGCTTCGAGTCGAAGAAACGCTTCACTTGCCAGCCGGTGCCGCTCATTATCTCTTTCATTTCATGCTTTGATACCAACAAGTAATCAAACCAGGGTGTTGCGTACTTTTTGTATCTCACCCGAAGCCTCACCTGTCCGGACATCCTGCCTCTTTTTCTGTTGCGTTTGTGATACTCCAGATGAGCTGGTTCATCCGTCCTATAGGGATCCGTGCTCTCAGCTATGATTCGGGCCCTGTCTGAGGTGATCTTATAAAATCTCTTCAGCAATCGCCTGGCCTTGTTGAAACTCTCAAATAGCCCGAAGTTGTTACCGAACATAAGCAGGGTGTCGAATTCTCCCAAATTGCGGTTGATTTCGTCTATGGACAAGCGTTTTACTTTCTTGAGTCCCCGGAGCTTGCAGACCTTTATTGCCAGAGGAGAGACATCCATTCCCAGAATGTCAAAGCCTTTTTCCTGCAGATAGAGAGAATGTCTTCCGGCCCCACAGCCTATATCCAAAACCTTTCCCCTTACATATCGCATTGCCTTTCTTTCGTGAGGAGGCCAATCGCGGTATTTGGAAAAGTATACAGCAGGTGCATTCGTGGGAGCGATGAGACCATCGTCTCTTTCCACGATTTCGTAGCCCCCTTTGCACTTCAGATGGTCAAACATCGCGTGACCGTGTGCGTCCCGGTTATCCTTCATGGATTCTTTCTTGATGCGTCGGCTTTAGGAAATGCCGACGCCGTTCGGCTTCGGGAATCCCTATGCCCGAAGCATCTCAAAAATAGATATTGCCCTCTCGGTGGTAACGACGCAAGATAGACGTAGACAACAAGACATTGTCTGCTTATTTTACTAGCGCGATCACAGCGTAGATCTTGTCTCCTTCGCTCTCAGTTCAATCTAAGATGTATCCC